>NZ_JBVJGW010000023.1:0-127813 GCF_055587105.1 Streptomyces sp. NPDC048461
CGGTCCGGATCGGCGTAGACGGCTACGCTCGCGATCCCGGCGTCCCGGCAGGCCCGGGCAACGCGGACAGCGATTTCGCCACGGTTGGCGATGAGCACCTTGCGCACGATGGCTCCCTCCTTGAAAACAAGCTGAGTTTAGGGACAGCCCACACGGCCTTTCGACCCTTTCCCGGTGGTGACCTTGCCCACACGGAATGTGACGCGTGGTTCGATCCAGCGGAAAACCCTTGTGGCGCCCCAGGTCAGGGGGATCCCCGACTGCACAGTAACCCTGTCGTGTGGCCGGGGTCTCTGTCCGGCCGGTCAGCGGGCCCGGGTGATTCTTTGTGGGGTCCCTACGAACGGCCCGCGTTTTCTTTGCTTGATCGGCACGCCAGGGGGTCCTGCCGCAACGAACCGGGCCGGACCCCTTGTCCGCACGTTTACCCGTTAGTAGCCTCCAGGCGTCGAACACGCTTGTGACGTGTGGGGGGTGGACGTCGTGCTGCGCAGACTCGTGGCCGCACTGGCCGCGATCGTGCTGGTCGCGGAAGCGGCGGTGCTCGTGCTCGTGCACATCGTGCTGGGCCGCACGACGCAGAACCAGTCGATGTCCATCGCGGGCAGCGACCCGGACCTCATGTCCAAGGCGACGTACGGACTCGGCGCCGGCATGGGCGCCTTCCTCGTGCTGTGCGCCGTGCTCGTCGCCGTCGCCGCCGTGCGCGACCGGGCCCCCGGCCGTTTCGCCCGCATCGTCCTGTTCACCGCCGCCGTCACCCACGGAGTGCTCGGCATCCTCGCCGTCGCACTCGTCGGCTGGGCCGCCTTCGTGGCGATGATGCTGATCCTGTGTCTGCTGGTCCTGGTCCTGATGCTCTACGCCCCGGTGGCCGAGGACCGCGCGGCGGCCCGGGACACGCCGCCGCCACCGCCGTTCGGGGAGCTCAGGCCCACAAATCCGTGATGGATACACCCAGTTCGCCGAGCAGGGAACGCAGCAGCGGGAGCGACAGCCCGATCACGTTCCCGGGATCCCCGTCGATGCCGTCGACGAACGGCGCCGACAGCCCGTCCAGGGTGAACGCGCCCGCCACGTGCAGCGGCTCGCCGCTGGCCACGTACGCCGCGACCTCCGCGTCCGTCGGCTCGCCGAACCGGACCGTCGTGGACGCGGTGGCCGACACCCGGCGGCCGTTCGCCGTGTCGATCACGCAGTGACCGGTGCGCAGGACGCCCGCCCGCCCGCGCATCGACTTCCAGCGCGCGGTGGCCTCCTCGGCGTCCGCCGGCTTGCCCAGGGCCTCGCCGTCCAGCTCCAGCACCGAGTCGCAGCCGATGACCAGCGCGCCCGCGGCCTCCTCCAGGCCCGCCACGACGCCGGCCTTGGCCTCGGCGAGGGCCAGGGCCAGCTCGGACGGGGAGTCGGCCTGCAGCGCGTCCTCGTCGAAGCCGCTGACGATCACGTGGGGGGCGAGGCCGGCCTGCCGCAGCAGGTTCAGCCGGGCGGGGGAGGCGGAGGCGAGGACGAGCGAGCGCGGTTCGGCAGTCATGGGGCCATCGTAGGGGCGTGCACGGGGCCCCCGGAGGGCGGTCCGGAGGGCCCGGGAGGCGACCGGGACGGCGACCGGGCGGCGGTCCGGGGAGCGGCGCGGCGCGGCCTAGAAGCCGACGCCCAGGACGTAGACCACCACGAGCATCGCGAGCCCCAGCACGAGGGTCAGCCGCCGGATCATCGCTTGGGCGTCGCGCATGTCCTCGGGGGGCTCGTTCTTCGGATCGGACCAGAGCATGCCCCGATCCTGTCGCCCGGGACAGGTGTGGCGCCTGAGTACCCGTACTCAGGCGCCACCCCCCGTTCACACCATCTTTCGCGGCCGGGCTAGCCCGGCCAGTACGTACGGCCCCACGCGGCCGGTCCCGGCTGCGGCAGCCGGTGCGCCGCCAGCCGGGACGGCGCGGACCACGCGTCGGGCACCCGCGGCGCGTCCGACGGCGCCGCCGCCAGCGCGGCCGCGCGCGCCTGGACCACCGCCAGTGCGGCGGCCAGCTCCTCCGGGGTCGGATTGCCCTTGACGACCTTGATCACCACTGTGCGCTCCTCGCGGTCTCGGCGCTCTAGAGGGGGATGTTGCCGTGCTTCTTCGGCGGCAGGGACTCCCGCTTGGTGCGCAGCTGGCGCAGCCCCTTCACCACGTGCGCGCGCGTCTCGGACGGCATCACCACCGCGTCGACGTACCCGCGCTCGGCGGCCGTGTACGGGTTGAGCAGCGCGTCCTCGTACTCGGTGATGAGCCGCGCCCGGGTCTCCTCGCCCAGGCCGGACGCCTCCGCCTCGGCGATGGTCCGCCGGTGCAGGATGTTGACCGCGCCCTGCGCGCCCATGACGGCGATCTGGGCGGTCGGCCAGGCCAGGTTGAGGTCCGCGCCGAGGTGCTTGGACCCCATGACGTCGTAGGCGCCGCCGAAGGCCTTGCGGGTGATGACGGTGATCAGGGGGACGGTGGCCTCGGCGTAGGCGTAGATCAGCTTCGCGCCGCGCCGGATGATCCCGTTGTACTCCTGGTCGGTGCCCGGGAGGAAGCCCGGCACGTCCACGAACGTCAGGACCGGGACGTTGAACGCGTCGCACGTCCGGACGAAGCGGGCCGCCTTCTCGGAGGCGTCGATGTCCAGACAGCCGGCGAACTGCATCGGCTGGTTGGCGACGATGCCGACCGGGTGGCCCTCGACCCGGCCGAAGCCGGTGAGGATGTTCGGGGCGAACAGGGACTGCGTCTCCAGGAACTCCGCGTCGTCCAGCACGTGCTCGATCACGGTGTGCATGTCGTACGGCTGGTTCGCGCTGTCCGGGATGAGGACGTCGAGCTCGCGGTCGGTGTCCGACACCTCCGTGTCGGCCTCCTCGGGGAAGGCCGGGGCCTCGGAGAGGTTGTTCGACGGCAGGTAGGAGAGCAGGGACTTGACGTACTCGATCGCGTCCTTCTCGTCCCCGGCCATGTGGTGGGCCACGCCGGAGGTGGCGTTGTGCGTCCGGGCGCCGCCCAGCTCCTCGAAGCCCACGTCCTCGCCGGTGACGGTCTTGATGACGTCCGGGCCGGTGATGAACATGTGCGAGGTCTGGTCGACCATGACCGTGAAGTCGGTGATGGCCGGGGAGTACACGGCGCCGCCGGCGCACGGCCCGACGACGAGGCTGATCTGCGGGATCACGCCGGAGGCGTGCACGTTGCGGCGGAAGATCTCGCCGTACATGCCCAGGGCGCTGACGCCCTCCTGGATGCGGGCGCCGCCGGAGTCGTTGATGCCGACGAGCGGACAGCCGGTCTTCAGCGCGAAGTCCATGACCTTCATGATCTTCTGGCCGTAGACCTCGCCGAGGGCCCCGCCGAAGACGGTGAAGTCCTGCGAGAACACGGCGACGGGCCGCCCGTCCACGGTGCCGTAGCCGGTGACGACGCCGTCGCCGTACGGCCGCGTCTTCTCCAGCCCGAAGTTGGTGGAGCGGTGCCGGGCGAACTCGTCGAGCTCGACGAAGGACCCCTCGTCCAGCAGCAGGGCCACCCGCTCACGCGCCGTCAGCTTCCCCTTGGCGTGCTGCTTCTCCACGGCCCGTGCGGACCCGGCGTGGGTGGCTTCGTCGACGCGGCGCTGCAGATCCGCGATCTTGCCCGCGGTGGTGTGCATGTCGATCGGCTCTGACGGTTGTGACATCGGGGTCGCGGCTCCCTGCGTGGTGTCAACGGCCTGGTCAATTGATTGACTACTGCTGGCTACTGGTGCGTAGCGTATCGGCGGGCATGGCGCTCGGCAGTGCGGCGTTTGACACACCTACATTGGGTTGCATGACGCCTTCAGATGCATCAGCCGGAGCTTCCGCCGGACGCTGGTCGAGCCTGGACCGGCCGCCGCTCAACGCCGCGGGCCTGCGGCGGGCCCTCGTCGCCGAGGGAGGGCTGTGGACCTCCCTGGAGGTGGTCCCCGCCACCGGGTCCACCAACAGCGACCTCGCCGCCCGGGCCGCGGAGCTCCCCGAGGGGGCCGTGCTCGTGGCCGAGGAGCAGACCGCCGGACGCGGGCGGCTCGACCGCAGCTGGGTCGCGCCGCCCCGGTCCGGGCTGTTCTTCTCCGTCCTGCTCAAGCCGGGCGACGCGGTGCCGCAGGAGCGCTGGGGGTGGCTGACCCTGCTGGCGGGCGTGGCCACCGCGACCGGGCTGTCCCGGGCGGCGGGCGTGGACACCGCACTCAAGTGGCCCAACGACCTGCTGGTCACCGTGGACGGCGACGAGCGCAAGACCGGCGGGATCCTCGCCGAGCGGGTTTCCGACGGGGTCGTCCTCGGGATCGGCCTCAACGTCACCCTCACCGAGGACGAGCTGCCGGTGCCCGCCGCCGGGTCCCTCGCCCTGGCCAAGGCGTCCGTGACCGACCGGGACCCGCTGCTGCGGGCCGTGCTGCGCTCCCTGGAGCAGTGGTACGGGAACTGGCGCGCGGCCGGCGGCGACCCCGCCGCCAGCGGCCTCCAGGAGACCTACGCGGCGGGCTGCGCCACCCTCGGCCGCCACGTGCGCGCGGAGCTCCCGGGCGGGCGCGTCCTCACCGGAACGGCCGAAGCGGTGGACGCCGACGGCCGCCTGGTGATCCGTACGGCCGAGGACCGGCACGAGGCGGTGGGCGCGGGCGACGTGATCCACCTGCGCTCGGTCCACTGAGGCGCCGCCCCCGCCCGTCCGTCCGCCCGGTTCCGGCCCCTCCCCGCCGTCCGCGCGGTCCCGGGCGGGTCCCCGCGGGCTTCCCCCGTACGGCCCAGGGGGCCTGCCGGGGAAGGTGCGGGCGGGGGAGTGCTCAAAGAACGAGTAGGGGGAGTGAGCTACGGCACACCTGCCGTATGGTTTAGGCGATCCCAGTGCTCGCGGTGATCAACCGGTTCGGCAGGGCATTGCGCACGGAATGGACAGGAGGCGGCCCTTGACCGTCGACGACCCTTCGCCCAGCGCCTCCTCCAACGGGCCCGGGACCGGTCCCGGCACCCCCATCGGGCGGGACCAGCACACCTCCCACCACGAGGTCGACTACACGGCGCAGCCGACGGCGGACCCGCTCGCCATCCGGCTGGAGCAGCTGATCCTCGGCGCCGAGCGCCGCTACACCCCGTTCCAGGCTGCCCGCAGCGCCGGTGTCTCGATGGAGCTGGCCTCGCGCTTCTGGCGGGCCATGGGCTTCGCCGACATCGGCCAGGCCAAGGCGCTGACGGAGGCCGACGTACTGGCGCTGCGCCGGCTCGCGGGCCTGGTGGAGGCCGGGCTGCTGTCCGAGCCGATGGCGGTGCAGGTCGCGCGGTCCACCGGGCAGACCACGGCGCGGCTGGCGGAGTGGCAGATCGACTCGTTCCTGGAGGGGCTGACGGAGCCGCCGGAGCCGGGGATGACCCGTACGGAGGTCACGTACCCGCTGGTCGAGCTGCTGCTGCCGGAGCTGGAGGAGTTCCTCGTCTACGTGTGGCGCCGCCAGCTGGCGGCCGCGACCGGGCGGGTGGTGCAGGTGGCGGACGACGAGGAGATGGTCGACCGGCGGCTCGCGGTGGGCTTCGCGGACCTGGTGGGCTTCACCCGGCTGACGCGGCGGCTGGAGGAGGAGGAGCTCGGCGAGCTGGTCGAGGCCTTCGAGACGACGGCGGCGGACCTGGTGGCCGCGCACGGCGGCCGGCTGATCAAGACGCTGGGCGACGAGGTGCTGTACTGCGCCGACGACGCCGCGACGGCGGCGGAGATCGCGCTGCGGCTCATCGAGACGATGGAGGCGGACCCGCAGATGCCCGAGCTTCGGGTCGGGATCGCCTTCGGCACGGTGACGACCCGGATGGGCGACGTCTTCGGGACGACGGTGAACCTGGCGAGCCGGCTGACGTCGATAGCGCCGAAGGACGCGGTGCTGGTGGACGGCGCGATGGCCGAGGAACTGGGCCGGACCGGGGCCGCGCCGGTGTCGGAGAAGGAAGCCGAGTCGGAGGAGGGCGGCGGCGTGTACCGCTTCGCGCTCCAGCCGATGTGGCAGCGGCCCGTGCGCGGGCTCGGCGTCGTGGAACCGTGGTCGCTGACGCGGCGGAAGCGGGCGGGCTCGGCGTAGGCCTCCCGGCCCGGGGTGGCACGGCGGTACGGGCGGGGCCCGGCGCCCCGCCCAGGTGCGGCGCACCGCCCGGGCCCGGCGCCCCGGGCCGGGCGCGGCCGGTGCGGGCCGGCTCCGGACGGGCGTGGCCGGGCGCCGCACGGCCGGGGCGGGGTTGACGGGACCGCCTAGGATCCCTCGGTAACGTTCGTTAACCGGGAGGGCCTGTGTCAGTGGAACCGTCGGCTGTCGAGTCGGAATTCGTATCGGTGCGCCGCCACGGCGACGACGGGGTCGTGGAGCTGGTCCTGGACCGCCCGAAGGCCATGAACGCGGTCTCGACCGGGATGGCCCGCGCCATCGGGGCGGCCTGCGCCGGCCTCGCCGCCGATCCCTCCGTGCGGGTCGTCGTCGTCTCCTCGGCCGCCGAGCGGGCCTTCTGCGTCGGGGCGGACCTCAAGGAGCGGAACTCCCTCTCCGACGCCGAGCTGGTGCGGCAGCGGCCGACCACGCGGGGGGCGTACGGCGGCGTGCTGGAGCTGCCGATGCCCACGATCGCGGCGGTCCACGGCTACGCCCTGGGCGGCGGCTTCGAGCTGGCCCTGGCCTGTGACGTGATCGTCGCCGACGAGACGGCGGTGGTCGGCCTGCCCGAGGTGTCCGTGGGCGTCATCCCCGGCGGCGGGGGCACGCAGCTGCTGCCGCGCCGGGTGGGCGCGGCGCGGGCCGCCGAGCTGATCTTCACGGCGCGCCGGGTCGAGGCCGCCGAGGCGCTGTCCCTGGGGCTGGTGGACTCCGTGGTCGCGGCCGGCACGGACACGGCGGAGGCGCTGGCGCTGGCGGGCCGGATGGCGGCGAACTCCCCGGTGGGGCTGCGGGCGGCCAAGCGGGCGCTGCGGCTGGGGCACGGGATGGACCTCCAGGCCGGTCTGGAGATCGAGGACGCGGCCTGGCGCACGGTGGCCTTCTCGGGGGACCGGGCGGAGGGCGTGGCGGCGTTCAACGAGAAGCGGAAGCCGAACTGGCCCGGGCAGTAGCCCCCTGGGCCGTGCCGCCCCGCCCCGGCCCGCCCCGCCCGGGTCCGGGCCGGGTGCCCGCGGGATTTCCGGACGGGGCAATGCCGCGCCAAATTGTCACTAAATCAGACAAACCCCCTAACCTGGGGTGATGGGCGTTGACGCACGGCTGCGGGCCGTGGTGGGACTCGCGCAAGCGATGGCCGCGGCGTGCGCGCCGCAGGACAGCGTGCGAGCGGCCGCACGGGGGGCGCGGGTGGCGATGGACGGGTCGTTCGCCGCGATCTCCGCCTGGGAGCGGGAGCGGGGCCGCCTGCGGGTGCTCGTGAACGAGGGGGAGCGGCGGGCCGGCGAGGAGGAGTTCCCCGAGGACGAGTCCTACCCCGTGCACGACTTCCCGGAGATCACCGAGTTCCTGCACGAGCGCTGGGCGGGCGGCGGCGGCCCGCACGCCTGGGTCGAGAGCGCCGTCGGCACCCGTCCCGGGCGGCGCGGGGAGGCCCTGCGCCGCCGCGGGCGCGGTACGTGCGTCGTCGCGCCGATCGTGCTCAGCGGGCGAGCCTGGGGCGAGCTGTACGTGGCCCGGGACGAGGGCCTCCCGGACTTCGACGAGGACGACGCCGAGTTCGCGACGGTGCTGGCGGCGGTGGTCGCCGCGGGGCTCGCGCAGAACGAGCGGCTGGCGGAGGCCCGGCGCCTCGCCTTCACCGACCCGCTGACCGGGCTCGCCAACCGGCGGGCGGTGGACATGCGGCTCGACGAGGCACTGGAGGAGCACCGGCGCACCGGGGTGGTGGTGAGCCTGGCCGTCTGCGACCTCAACGGGCTCAAGAAGGTCAACGACACCCTGGGCCACGCGATGGGCGACCGGCTGCTGGAGCGGTTCGGGTCGGTGCTGAGCCTGTGCGGCGCCATGCTGCCGGGTGCGCTGGTGGCGCGGCTGGGCGGGGACGAGTTCTGCCTGGTGAGCGCCGGCCCGACGGCGGACGAGGTGGTGCGGGTCGCCGAGGAGCTGTGCGCCCGGGCGGGCGAGCTGGAGCTCGGCGACGGCGTGGCCTGCGGGGTGGCCTCCACCGGGGACCCCATCGGGCTGGTGAAGTCCTCCCGGCGGCTGTTCCGGCTGGCGGACGCGGCCCAGTACAAGGCGAAGGCCGCCCGCTCCGCGAAGCCGGTGGTCGCGGGCCGCGACACGGCCGTGGTCCGCCTCGCGGACGCCCCGCCCCAGGGGCCCGGCGACCGCCGCCGCTTCCGCGGCCGCGAGTGACCGAGGCCCCCCGGGGCGGGAACGCGGCTCCCCGCCGCTCCCCGCCGCTCCCCGCCGCCCCCGCCGCCTGCCGAGGCCTCCGCGGCGGGCGTCCGCGCCGCGGAAGGGACCCTCGCGGACGCCGCTAGTGACATGAAGGGATTCAGTCCGTAGGGTGCTGAATATGGATATGCACACTGTCGTGGTGGGGACGTCCGGGGTCACCGCCGAGGACGTCATCGCCGTCGCCCGCGGCAACGCCCGGATCGAGCTGTCCGGCGAGGCGCTCGACGCGCTCGCCCGCGCCCGCGCGATCGTCGACGCCCTCGCCGCCAAGCCCGAGCCCGTCTACGGGGTGTCCACCGGCTTCGGCGCCCTCGCCTCCCGGCACATCAGCCCCGAGCTGCGCGCCCAGCTCCAGCGCAACATCGTCCGCTCGCACGCCGCCGGCATGGGCCCGCGCGTCGAGCGGGAGGTCGTCCGCGCCCTGATGTTCCTGCGGCTGAAGACGGTCGCCTCCGGGCACACCGGAGTCCGCCCCTCCGTCGCCCAGACCATGGCCGACGTGCTGAACGCGGGCATCACCCCCGTCGTCCACGAGTACGGCTCGCTCGGCTGCTCCGGCGACCTCGCGCCCCTCTCCCACTGCGCGCTCGCGCTCATGGGCGAGGGCGACGCCGAGGGCCCGGACGGGACCGTCCGCCCCGCCGGCGAGCTGCTCGCCGAGGCGGGCATCGAGCCCGTCGAGCTCCGCGAGAAGGAGGGCCTGGCCCTCCTCAACGGCACCGACGGCATGCTCGGCATGCTGGTCATGGCTCTCGCCGACCTCGGCAGGCTGTACACCTCCGCCGACATCACCGCCGCGCTCACCCTGGAGGCGCTGCTCGGCACCGAGAAGGTCCTCGCGCCCGAGCTGCACGCCATCCGCCCGCACCCGGGCCAGGGCGCCTCCGCCGCGAACATGGCCGCCGTCCTGAAGGGCTCCGGGCTCGTCCGGCACTACCAGGAGGAGACCGCCCCGCGCGTGCAGGACGCCTACTCCGTGCGCTGCGCCCCGCAGGTGGCCGGCGCGGGCCGCGACACCATGGCGCACGCCGCCCTCGTGGCCTCCCGCGAGCTGGCCGCCGCCGTCGACAACCCGGTGGTCCTGCCCGACGGACGCGTGGAGTCGAACGGCAACTTCCACGGCGCCCCGGTCGCCTACGTGCTGGACTTCCTCGCCATCGCCGCCGCCGACCTCGGTTCCATCGCCGAGCGCCGCACCGACCGGCTGCTCGACAAGAACCGCAGCCACGGCCTGCCGCCGTTCCTCGCGGACGACGCCGGCGTGGACTCCGGCCTGATGATCGCCCAGTACACGCAGGCCGCCCTGGTCAGCGAGATGAAGCGGCTCGCGGTCCCCGCCTCCGCCGACTCCATCCCCTCCTCCGCCATGCAGGAGGACCACGTCTCCATGGGGTGGTCGGCGGCGCGCAAGCTCCGTACCGCCATCGACAACCTGACCCGGATCATCGCGATCGAGCTGTACGCGGCCACCCGGGCCATCGAGCTGCGCCACGGGCTCACCCCGGCCCCGGCCAGCCGCGCGGCCATCGACGCCGCCCGGGCGGCGGGCGTGCAGGGTCCCGGGCCGGATCGTTTCCTCGCCCCCGACCTGGCCGCCGCCGACGCGTTCGTCCGTACGGGCGGGCTCCTCGCCGCCGTGGAACCGGTGACGGGCCCGCTGGCCTGACCTGGCCGGCGACGCGCAGCGGAAGGGGCCGCCTCCTGTCGGGGGGCGGCCCCTTCCGTTTCCGTTTCCGGGCCGGCGCCCCGGTGCCCGCGGGCCCCGGTCTACGGCGTCCGGGCGCGGCGTACCGAGAAGACCACGAACCCCGCCCCGAGGCCCAGGCAGGCGGTGCCGCCCAGCAGGTACGGGGTGGTGTCCACGGAGCCGGTGTCCGCGAGCCGGAGCGGCGCGGGCTTCCCGGCCGCGTGCGGGACGGTTCCGCCCGTGATGGTTCCGGTCGTCGCCGTGGCGGCGGGACCCCCGCCGTCCGTGGCGGCGGGCGCGCCGGAACGGCTCGTGCCGGGACCCGGCGCGGTGGCTCCCGCCGAGGGGACGAACCACAGGGCGGCGAGGAGGGTGGTCGCTCCGAGAGCGGTGAGCAGCGGTCGGCGTGCGGACACGGTGCGATCCCCCTTGTGGCAGCAGCGAATTGGCCGTGTGCGGTGATGCTACGGAAAGGGGCGGGTCGTGGGAAAGCCGGGGGTTCCCCGGGCTTACTCTCCGTCGTATGGAACCTTCTGAGACATCACGGTACGTACGGCTTCGGGTGGATTTGGTACTGGAGGTGCCGGATCCGGATGCACTCACCGGAGCCGCCCTCGCGCACATCAAGGCCGACGAGTTCATGCCGGACGAGGAGCGCGGCCACGCCGAGTCCGCCGTCCGCGAGGACGAGTCGGAGGCCCTCGCGTACCTCGTCGACCCCACTGACCTGGTCGTCGACATCCCCGGGGTGGAACTCGCGCAGGCCTCCTGGAGCAGCGAGCCCGTCGAATACGACCCCGAGTCCATGGAGTGGGACCTGGACGAGGAAGATGGGGACTTCGACCAAGAAACCGACAACGCCTGACCGTGGGGTTGCCCACATCCCAACGGATGGTGGAACCGAACTCCGACGTTAACGCGTTGTCAGGGACGAGGCAGGGGGCCGTGCCCCCTGCCCGGCCAACCCCGCGACGGCAGCCGCGGGGTATCCGGCGACGATGGAGTGACGTGTTGAGGACGGACAGCAAGCGGCGGAGAAGGTCCCTGGTGGCCGTATCCGCCGTGCTCGGCGGCGTACTGGTGCTCTCGGCCTGCAGCGGTGACGGCGGTGACAAGCCGAGCGCGAGCGAGACCAGCAAGTCCCAGGCGGACGTCGACGCGGCGGCGGCCAAGGACGCCTCCAAGGCCCGAATAGCCATCACTCCGAAGGACGGCGCCACCAACGTCGGCCTCAACGACGCCACCAACGTGGCCGTAACCGACGGCACCCTGACGAAGGTGGAGCTGAAGAGCTCCGAGGGCGCGGCCGTGGCGGGCAAGATCGCTGCCGACGGCAAGAGCTGGAAGCCCGACGCGGCCCTGAAGCGCTCCACGAAGTACGCCCTGGCGGCGACCGCGAAGGACGCCGACGGGCGCGAGGCGCACGAGAACGCCTCCTTCACGACCATCTCCCCGGAGAACAGCTTCGTCGGCTCGTTCATCCCGGACGAGGGCCAGACCGTCGGCGTGGGCATGCCGGTCTCGATCACCTTCAACAAGCCGATCAAGGACCAGAAGGCCGTCCAGGCGGCCATCGACGTGAGCTCCAGCAGCGGCCAGGAAGTCGTCGGCCACTGGTTCGGTTCGCAGCGCCTCGACTTCCGTCCGGAGCAGTACTGGCAGGCGAACTCCACCGTCACGCTGAAGCTGGCACTGGAGGGCGTGCAGGGCGCTCCCGGGGTCCAGGGCGTCCAGAGCAAGACCGTGACCTTCAAGATCGGCCGCAGCCAGGTCTCCACGGTCGACGCGAAGACGAAGAAGATGACGGTCACCCGGGACGGCGCGGTCCTCAAGACCATCCCGATCTCGGCGGGCTCCCCGGCGAACCCGACGTACAACGGCCAGATGGTGATCTCCGAGAAGTTCAAGGAGACCCGGATGAACGGCGCCACCGTCGGCTTCACGGACGACGACGGCAAGGGCGAGTACGACATCAAGGACGTCCCCCACGCGATGCGGCTGTCGAACTCCGGCACCTTCATCCACGGCAACTACTGGGGAGCGGACTCGATCTTCGGCAGCGCCAACACCAGCCACGGCTGTGTCGGCCTGAACGACGCCAAGGGCGCCAACGACCCGAACCAGCCCGGCGCCTGGTTCTTCGACAACTCGCTGATCGGCGACGTGGTCACCGTGGTCAACTCCCCGGACAAGACCATCAAGCCCGACAACGGCCTCAACGGCTGGAACATGGGCTGGGCCGAGTGGAAGGCCGGCGCGGCCGTCTGACCTCCCGGTACGCGTGAGAGAACCGCAGCGGACGGCGGGGCCCGGAAGGGTCCCGCCGTCCGCTTCTCCGTGTGCTCCGTGCGTGCGCCGCGGGCGCCCGTCCGGCCGTCCCGCCCTGATCCGAAGGACGCGGCCTAGGCCGTCTCTTTCGGATCTTGTCGGCCGAGCCCGCGGCGTCTGGTGCCGTGTCTGGGCGTGCTGTCGGGGCGTTCGCGTACTGGGCCGTACGTGGTCGTCTCGGCAGTGCGGCCAGGCGCGGTGCCAGGCGTCGCGGGCCCGGCAAGATCCGAAAGAGACGGCCTAGCTCTGGCTGCGGGCCTGCGGCGGGGCGGGGGAGGGCTCCGGGGCGGCCGACGGCGTCGACCACGACGACAGCATCCGCAGGGCGTCGGACGACGGGGAGCCGGGCGCCGGGTGGAACAGCACCAGCGCCTGCTCCGGGTCGTCGGGCAGCCGCAGCGTCTCGAACGCCAGGCTCAGCTCGCCCACCAGCGGGTGCCGCAGCTGCTTCACCCCGTGCGTCTTGTCCGCGGCGACCGTGTGCGCCGCCCACAGCTGGCGGAACTCCTCGTTCTTCACCGACAGCTCACCGACCAGCGCGGAGAGCTGCTCGTCCTCCGGGTGCCGGCCCGCGTACATGCGCAGGTTGCTCACCACCTCGCAGGCCCGGCACTCCCAGTCCGCGTACAGCTCCGCCGTCGCCGCGTCGAGGAACACCAGCCGCACCAGGTTCCGCTCCTGCGCGGGCAGCGCCCCGAAGTCCCCGAAGACCGCCGCGGCCAGCCGGTTCCAGGCGATGACGTCCTGCCGCCGCCCCACCAGGTACGCCGGTACGCCGTCCATCGCGTCCATCAGCGTGCGCAGCTCGGGCCGCACCTGCTGGGGGCGGTGCGCCCGGCTGCGCTGCTTGCGGGTCCTGGGGCGGGCCAGGTGGGTCAGGTGGGTGTACTCCGTGTCGTCGAGCCTCAGGGCCCGCGCGATCGCGTCCAGGACCTCCGTCGACACGTTGTGCCCGTTGCCCTGCTCCAGCCGCGTGTAGTACGCGACCGACACCCCCGCCAGCTGGGCCAGCTCCTCCCGGCGCAGCCCGGGGACGCGGCGGTGGCGCCCGTAGTCGGGCAGGCCCACGTCCTCGGGGCGCAGGCGGGCCCGGCGGGAGCGCAGGAACTCGCCGAGTTCGGCTCGCTGATCAAGCTGGTCCATACCGCCAGTATCTCCGGGCGGCGCACGGGGCGCGGGCCCCAGCCTGACCCCGCCAGTGGTAGGTCCGGCAGTCCTAGGCAGGGCAGGGGGCTGGGTGAGGGCGGCCGGGCGGGGCACGCTGGAAGGCGTACCGCGGCGCAGACGCCGCCCCGGTACGAGCGGACGCCGCCACCGGTACGCACGGCACGGCGCCGCCGCACCGCACACCCCTACCGCGTCACCGCTGAGGAGCCCCCACCATGTCCGTCACCCAGGTATCCGCCTACGCGGCCCCCGCCGCCAAGGCCCCGCTGGAGCGCACGACCGTCCCGCGCCGCCCGGTCGGCGAACACGACGTCCTCATCGACATCAAGTACGCCGGCATCTGCCACTCCGACATCCACCAGGCCCGCGAGGGCTGGGGCGAGGCGATCTTCCCGATGGTCCCCGGCCACGAGATCGCCGGCGTCGTCGCCGAGATCGGCCCCGGCGTGACCCTGCACAAGGTCGGCGACCGCGTCGGCGTCGGCTGTTTCGTCGACTCCTGCCGGGAGTGCGAGTACTGCCTGCGCGGCCAGGAGCAGTACTGCGTCAAGGGCATGACCGGCACCTACAACGCCCTCGACAAGAACGGCGAGCCCACCTACGGCGGCTACTCCACGCACATCGTCGTCGACGAGAACTACACCCTCCGGATCCCGGAGGGCGTCGCCCTCGACGTCGCCGCCCCGCTGCTGTGCGCCGGCATCACCCTCTACTCGCCGCTGAAGCACTGGGGCGCCGGTCCCGGCAAGAAGGTCGCCATCGTCGGCCTCGGCGGTCTCGGCCACATGGGCGTGAAGATCGCGAACGCGCTGGGCGCCGAGGTCACCGTGCTGTCGCAGTCCCTGCGCAAGAAGGACGACGGGCTGAAGCTGGGCGCCTCGCACTACTACGCCACCAGCGACGAGACCACCTTCGAGAAGCTGGCCGGCCAGTTCGACCTGATCGTCTCCACCGTCTCCGCGCCGCTGCCCCTCGACGCCTACCTGGCGCTGCTGAAGGTCGACGGCGCCTTCGTGAACGTCGGCGCCCCGGAGGAGCCGGTGTCGCTGAACCTGTTCTCCGTCATAGGCGGCCGCAAGACGCTCGCCGGGTCGATGATCGGCGGCATCGCCGAGACGCAGGAGATGCTGGACTTCTGCGCCGAGCACGGTCTGGGGGCGGAGATCGAGCTGATCGGCGCGGACCAGATCAACGAGGCGTACGACCGGGTCGTGGCGAGCGACGTGCGCTACCGCTTCGTGATCGACACCGCGACCATCTGAGGGACGGCGCGGCGGGCCGCGTGCGGCGCGCCGCACGGGAGCCCTGGAGCACGACGGTCCGGCCGCGCTGCGGCCGGGCCGTTCGCCGTCGGGGCGTCGGGGCGTCGGGGCGTCGGGCGGTCCGGCGGTGCGGCGGTGCGGCGCACGTGCCGGGCGTCCCGGGTGTCCCGGGCGCGCGTGTCACACGTTCTTCACGCCCCGTGCATGGTCTCGGCAGGGCCGCCCCGCGGATGATCTCCTCACCGTCCGCCCGCAGCCCAGGAGTTCGAGATGCCCAGCCGCCGACACTTCCTCGCCGGATCGGCGGCCGCCGCAGGCCTCGCCGCCCTCGCGCAGCTCCCGGCGGCGGGGTCCGCGGCCGCCGACGGCGCGCCCGGCGCGGCGCCCGCGGAGGACGCCGCCGGCGCCGCCGCCCCGCCCCACCTGGTGGTGATCCTGGCCGACGACCTGGGCTACGGCGACCTGGGCGCGTACGGCCAGAAGCTCATCAGCACCCCGCGCCTGGACCAACTCGCGGCGCAGGGGCTCCGGTTCACCGACGCCTACGCGGCGGCCGCCGTCTGCGCGCCCTCCCGGGCCGCGCTGCTGACCGGCCTGCACACCGGTCACGCGGCCGTCCGGGCGAACCCGGGCGGCGGCGGCCCGGGCGCCCTCGCCGCCGGGGACACCACCTTCGCGGAGGTGCTCCGGGCGCGGGGCTACCGTACGGGCCTGTTCGGCAAGTGGGGCTTCGGCCCCGAGGCCGGGGACCAGCCGAGCCACCCGGGCGCGCGGGGTTTCGAGGAGTTCTACGGGTACATCGACCACGGGCACGCCCACCAGTACTACCCGTCGTACCTGTGGCACAACGGCGCCAAGGAGCCGGTGGCGGCCGGCACGTTCGCCCCCGACGCCATCGCCGCGCGCGCCCTCGGCTTCATCGACGCGCACGCGGGCGGCCCGGACCCCTTCCTCCTCTTCCTGACCCCCAACCTCCCGCACGCGCCGAGCGAGGTCCCCGACCTCGGCGCGTACGCCTCGAAGTCCTGGACCCGGGAGAACAAGGCGCACGCGGCCCAGATCAGCCTCCTCGACGCCCAGGTCGGCGCGGTGGTGGACCGGCTGGTCGCCCGCGGCGTCGCGGACCGCACCGTGGTCCTGTTCGCCTCCGACAACGGACCGCACGAGGAGGGCGGGGTGAACCCGGACCTCTTCGACGCCAACGGCCCGCTGCGCGGCTACAAGCGCAACCTGTACGAGGGCGGCGTGCGGGTCCCGCTGATCGCCTGGGCCCCGGGCCGGATCGCCCCCGGCACCACCAGCGCCCGCCCGACCCCGCTGTACGACGTACTGCCCACCCTGGCCGAGCTGGCGGGGGCCCCGGCTCCCGCCGACATCGACGGCCTGTCGGCCGCCCCGGTGCTGAACGGCTCGGCGGCCCTCGCGCCGCTCCACGACCACCTGTACTGGTACCGCGACGAGCAGGGCGTCACCAGCCGGGCCAACGCGGCGGACGGGGGCCGGGCCAAGCGGGTCGCGGAGGCGGTCCGCAAGGACAAGTGGAAGGCGGTGCGGTTCGCCCCGGCCCGGGACCTGGGCGCCCCCGACGCGCAGTGGCAGTTCGAGCTGTACGACCTGGGCACGGACATCGGCGAGCAGCGCGACGTGGCCGCCGCCCACCCGGCGGTGGTCTCCGCGCTGACGGCCCTGCTGCGTTCGTCCTGGTCCGCCACCTATCCGCGCCGCCCGTGGGGCCTGACCGCGACCGTGTCCGCGGACGCGGCCACGGTCACCACCCGCCTGTCCAACGGGACCGCCCGCCCCTGGCCGGACGCCCGCGTCGGCCTCCCGGTCCCGGCGGGCTGGACGGCCACCCCGGCGGGGCCGGTGAGCGCCGCCTCGCTGGCCCCGGGGGCCTCGCTGACCACCGTGTGGACGCTGACCGCGCCGTCGTCGGCGCCGGCCGTGCTGACGGCGGCGGCGACGACCTCCGCGTACCGGTTCACGGCTCCCGTCCGCCTCACCCCGCTCCCGGCGCCGCCGACCCGGGACAGCTGGCTCAGCGACCTGCCGTGGGTCTCGGCGGCCAACGGCTGGGGCCCGGTGGAGATCGACCGCTCCAACGGCCGCAAGGAGGCGGGGGACGGCACCCCGATCGCCTTCGGCGGCGTCACGCACGCCAAGGGCCTGGGCGTCCACGCCCCGTCGGAGCTCGTCTACCACCTGGGCGGGCGGGGCTCCCGCTTCACGGCGCTCGTCGGCATCGACGACTTCTCGAAGAAGCAGTCCGCCGCCGGCGCCACCCGCGCCACGGTCCGCGGCGACGGCCGCGTCCTGTTCACCAGCCCGGTCCTGACGGGCGCGTCGGGCCCCGTCCCGGTCGACGTGGACGTCCGCGGCGTCCGCCTGCTCCACCTGGTGGTGGAGGACGCCAACGCGAACTCGTCCTTCGACCACACCTCCTGGGCGAACCCCCGCGTGACGGTGGTCTGACGGGGCCCGGCCTAGAGGGCGTCGAACGGCGGGATGATTCTGACGACGACGATCAGACGCGCGCGTGGAGCAGCGAGGAAGTAGAACCAACCGTCGGCGGCGTCCATCCGGCGCAAGCCACCGCTGTGTGGGCCATTGCCGAGTTCGCCCGGATCGACCCCCATGTCGGCCACATCGGTGAGCTGGTCCGCCAGCCGCTCGACCTCGTCGACCACGTGGGCCGGAACGCCGCCCGCGACATGGGCGTGATCGGGGCTGTACTCCCAGCGCCAGCCCTCGTTCACGGGCGGACGCTGTTGAGCGCGGCGTGCGCCTCGTCCAGGATCCGGCCGATCTCGGAGGCGGCGCGCAGGGCCTGCGCGGCGTCGCCGCTCGCCGCCGCCGCCTCCCAGCGCCGGAGTTCACCGGCCAGGGGCGGCTGGCGCTGGATGTGGACGTACGCCGCCCACTGGGCGGTGAAACGCTGCAGCGGGCCGAGGTTCGCCCCTTGCCGGGCCTGGTCCGCCGCCTGGTCCAGCTCGCGGGTGAACGCGGGCAGAGCCGCGGGGGTGATCTGTGCGACGGCCTGCCGCAGCGCGGTCACGGTGGCCGGTGGCTGCGGGATGAGCGGCTGCCCGGCGCCGGAGGTGCTGGTCACGGTTGCTCCCATGAGCGAGATTCTGGGCCCCGGCGCCAGCGTACCCAGCGCAATGGCCGCGCCCCACCCGAACGGGTGAGGCGCGGCGACCGGGCCGTCGGGGGTTACGGGGTGCCGGTCACGCCGATCGGGCAGGAGACGCCCGTGCCGCCGATGCCGCAGTAGCCGCCGGGGTTCTTGTCCAGGTACTGCTGGTGGCCCGCCTCGGCCGGCCAGAAGGGGCGCTCGGAGGCCGGGAGGACCGCCGTGGTGATCTCGCCGTGGCCCGAGGCCGTCAGGACCTGCTGGTAGGCCGTGCGGGAGGCCTCGGCCACCGCCTGGTGGGCGGGGGAGTGGGTGTAGACGGCGGAGCGGTACTGGGTGCCGACGTCGTTGCCCTGGCGGAAGCCCTGGGTGGGGTCGTGGGACTCCCAGAACAGCTTCAGGAGGGCCTCGTAGGAGACGGCCGACGGGTCGAAGACCACCCGGACGACCTCCGTGTGGCCGGTGCGGCCCGAGCAGACCTCCTCGTACGTGGGGTTCTCGGTGAAGCCGCCCTGGTATCCGGCGAGCGTGGTCCACACCCCCGGGGTCTGCCAGAACTTGCGCTCCGCGCCCCAGAAGCAGCCCAGCCCGAAGTCGGCGACCTCCAGGCCGGCGGGGTAGGGCCCGGAGAGCGGGTTGCCGAGGACGGTGTGGCGGTCGGGGACGGCGAACAGCGGCTCCCGGCGGCCCGTGAGGGCCTCCTCGCGGGTGGGGAGCTCGGGCGTGCGGCGGTACGAGAACATGGATTCCCTCCTTGTTGCAGTGTCAACGGACGATGGCGGGCCGGGATTCCCGCCCCGCCGCGTCGCCCCCGCCGCGTCGGCCCACGCCGCGGCAGGTGGAAGCCCGCGAGCAGGACGAGGGCGCGCACGGCGCGCAGCGAAGCGCCCCTGCGCACAGATCCCGCCGGGGGAGGGAACGGGCGCGGTTCTTCGACGTGCGAGTGCGCGTGCGACCACGTGCGTGCGCGGGTGCGCGGGTGCGCGCACGGGTGCGCCGGGCGGATCGGGACGGGCCGGGCGGATCGGGACGGGGCACGCCGGGAGCCTGCCCGCGGAACCCCGGACCCGCCCCGGCACACCGGTCAGTGCGGCAGGGTTGCCGGGGAGCCGCCGTTCGCCTCGTAACCCGCCACGGCCAGGGCGCGGTGCACCGCGTACGACGCCGCCGGGTCGGGCGTCGCCGACCACGGCAGGGCGCCCACGTACCCGTCCACGTGCCGCACCTGCTCCATCGCCTCCGCCCAGCGCTCCATGCTGACCAGGAACGACAGCAGCAGGTGCCGCACGTGCGCCAGCATCGGGTCGTCCTGCCGCGCCGTGTGCACGGCGTACAGCGCGCCCTCCACCGCCCGCGTCACGACCGCGCTCTGCCAGAAGCTGCCGACCAGGACCACGTCCGGCAGGTTCTCGTACAGCGCGAACAGCGGCAGCGCCGCCAGCAGCGAGCCCTGCGGGGCCCGGGCCGCGGCCGCGTGCGAGAACGCGTCGGCCTTCTCCCGCGAGCCGTGCCACTTCTCGCCCCAGTAGTGCAGCGCCGCGATGTGCGC
This sequence comes from Streptomyces sp. NPDC048461, assembly GCF_055587105.1. Lineage (NCBI taxonomy): Bacteria > Bacillati > Actinomycetota > Actinomycetes > Kitasatosporales > Streptomycetaceae > Streptomyces > Streptomyces sp. NPDC048461. The sequence goes on from NZ_JBVJGW010000023.1 coordinate 19,538, forward strand.
GCCCATGTGGTCCGGCGCGCGGTCGATGACCTTCGCCCACAACGCGTCGAACTCCGCCTCCGGGTAGGCCAGTCCGCGCGCGATCGCCAGCTCGGTGATGTACGGGACCGGGTCGCCCGGCGCCAGCAGCGCCGCCTTGCGGCACGCCTCCCGCGCCTCCTCCAGGATGATGCGGTGGTCCTGCGAACCGACCCCGCCCGAGTGCCGCCACGCCTGCTGCACCAGCAGCTCGGCGTGCACCTGCGCGCCGCCCGCGTCCTTCTCCGCCTCCAGCCGCCAGGCCTTCAGCCACTGCGCGCCCGCACCCGGCTGCTGTACGAGCTCCAGCGCCGCCGCGCCGCCGAAGGCCTGCACGCGCTGCCAGCGCCGCTCGCCGTCCTTCGGGGTGCCGGCCAGCAGCCCCGACGCCGCCTGCCACGTTCCGCTGCGCTGCACGTTGCCGAGGGCGTCCATCAGGTCCTGGTCGGGACCCGGCACGCGGATGTCGAGCTGCTCCTGCCGCGCGAACCCGTAGTTCTCGGGGTCGGCCGCGTCGGGGCTGCCGGGCGCGGCCAGCCGGATGCCGCCGCGCTTGCGCCGTATGTACGGGCCGACGATGGCCACGAGCAGGCCGATCGAGAACAGCAACCACAAAATCTCCATGTCCCAAGCGAACCAGACCAGGGGGTGCACAGGCCAATAGAGGGGGCGCCCCCGGGCGGGGCATAGCATCGGACCATGAGCGACCACAGCCACGAGCACCAGAGCTTCGAGACCCGCGCCATCCATGCGGGCAATACGGCGGACCCCCGGACCGGTGCGGTCGTACCACCGATCTACCAGGTATCCACGTACAAGCAGGACGGCGTCGGCGGACTGCGCGGCGGTTACGAGTACAGCCGCAGCGCCAACCCGACCCGCACCGCGCTGGAGGAGAACCTCGCGGCGCTCGAAGGCGGCCGGCGCGGCCTCGCCTTCGCGTCCGGGCTCGCCGCCGAGGACTGCCTGCTCCGTACGCTGCTCTCCCCGGGCGACCACGTGGTCATCCCGAACGACGCGTACGGCGGCACCTTCCGCCTGTTCGCGAAGGTCGTCTCCCGCTGGGGCGTGGAGTGGTCGGTGGCCGACACCTCCGACCCGGACTCGGTGCGCGCGGCCCTGACCCCGAAGACCAAGGTCATCTGGGTCGAGACCCCCTCCAACCCGCTGCTCGGCATCACCGACATCGCCGTGGTCGCGGACATCGCGCGCACGGCCGGCGCCAAGCTGGTCGTCGACAACACCTTCGCCTCGCCCTACCTCCAGCAGCCGCTGGCCCTGGGCGCGGACGTCGTCGTGCACTCGCTGACCAAGTACATGGGCGGACACTCCGACGTGGTCGGCGGCGCGCTGGTCACCGCCGACGCCGCGCTGGGCGAGGAGCTCGCCTACCACCAGAACGCGATGGGCGCGGTCGCCGGTCCGTTCGACTCGTGGATCGTGCTGCGCGGCATCAAGACGCTGGCCGTCCGCATGGACCGGCACGCGGAGAACGCGGGCAAGGTCGTCGAGATGCTGTCCCGCCACCCCAAGGTCACCCAGGTCCTCTACCCGGGCCTGCCCGAGCACCCGGGCCACGAGGTCGCCGCCAAGCAGATGCGCAACTTCGGCGGAATGATCTCCTTCCGGGTCGCCGGCGGCGAGGAAGAGGCCGTCGCGGTGTGCGGCCGCACCACGATCTTCACGCTGGCCGAGTCCCTGGGCGGCGTCGAGTCCCTGATCGAGCACCCGGGCCGCATGACGCACGCGTCGGTGGCCGGCTCGGCCCTGGAGGTCCCGGCGGACCTGATCCGCCTGTCGGTGGGCATCGAGAACGCCGACGACCTCGTGGCGGACCTGGTGCGGGCGCTGGGCTAGCCGTGCCCCTGGCGGGGGGCTTGCCGGTGTTCGTGCCGGTGCCCCTCGCCTCCCGGGGGGCCCGCCGGGCGGGGCCCTGTGCGGCTGTCCGTGCCGCGCCGTTGCCGGGGCTCCGCCCCGGACCCCGCGCCTCACACGCCGGCGGGGCTGGATGTGCCCCGGCCGGGGCTGATCGCCGACGCCGGGCCCGGATTTTCCCCGGCCGGGGCTACCAGCCCTCCAGGGGTGGGGAGATGCCGCTCGGGGGGACCGTCCAGGGGCGGGTCACGGAGGCCCAGACCGTGAAGGCCGCCGCCGCCGCGACGAGCACGGCCCAGCCGAGCCGTTGCAGGGCCCGCCGCCGCCGCATGATCCGGTCGCCGCGGGCCGCCGCACCCGCCGCCAGACCGGCCGGCACCACCGGGTACGGGGCCTCCATGGCCTGCCTGACCTCGGCTTCCTTCCGGTCCGGGAACCCGCTCACGCCGCCTCCCGGGCGCGCATCGCCGCAACGGCCCGGTTGCACAGCACCCGGACCCGTTCCACCGGCAGCCCCAGCTGCGCCGCTACGACCTCGTCGGCGACCCCCTCGTACACCCGCAGCACGAGCACGAGCCGCTCCAGCGGGCTCAGCCGGGCCAGCAGGCCCGTGCCGCCGTGGTGGCGCCAGCCCGTGCGCGCGAAGGCGGCGCACAGCTCCTGGCGGGTGAAGTCGTACGGGTCGTCCCCGCGCAGCCGCCGCCAGTCGGCGTACGTACGGGCCAGCGCGCCCGCCAGCAGCCGCCGGGCCGGCTCGGCGTCGCCGGTCAGCAGGATCGCGACGTGCAGGAGCCGCCCCGCCGCGCCCGCGACGAAGGCCTCGAACTCCGCGTAGGGGCCTCCCCGGTGGTCCACCGCCCGCATAGCGACATAGTGCGGGCACCGGGACCGCCCCGGTCAAGAGGTCGGACGCAGCGAGCCGTTCAGGAGGCCGGTCCGGCGTCGGACACGGCCGCCATCAGCTCCGACAGCGACAGGTTGAACCGGGTCAGCAGCCCGGTGAAGGCCTCGCGCTCGTCCTCGCTCCAGCCCTCCGTCACGCGCACCATCAGCTCGCGCCGAGAGGAGCGGACCTCCTCCAGCCGCGCCAGCCCGCGCGCGGACAGCGCCAGCACCACGGCCCGCCCGTCCTCGGGGTGCGAGGTCCGCTTGACCAGGCCGCTGTCGACCAGCGGCGCGACCTGCCGCGTCACGGTCGAGGAGTCGATGCCCATGCCGCCGGCGAGCGCCTTGACGCCCATCGGCCCCTCCAGATCGAGCCGGTTCAGCAGCAGGTACGCGGCGCGGTCCATCGAGTTGCGCGCCTGGCCGACGCCGCCCAGACGGGTCTGCTCGGCACGCCGCGCGAAGACCGCCACCTGGTGCTGGAGCGCGTCGAGGAGACCGCCACCGGCGGGCGCTTCGGCCGCCACGGGCAGGTCGGAATTGGCCGGGGTGGAAGGCATGGCCGTGGGCTCTCTTCGCGTGGTCCGACAAGGTTGGGGGACAGAGTACGCGGCTGTACGGCGGCTCGTACGCCTCGTACGAGAACTCGTGCGGCCCGTGCGCGTGCCCGCTCCGCACCCGTCCCGGATGGCGGGATATCGCCTGTGGCGGCGGTCCGCGCCCGGGCCGTCCGCGGGCCGCGTCTCAGGGGCTGGCGTCCCGAGCCGGGCCGGGCGGGGACTGCGAGACTGGCGGCATGAACTACCGCGTGCCCCAGCCCGTCCCCCAGGTCATCCTCGACGACGTCCGGGGAGCGCAGAAGATGCTGTCCGGCGTCGCGCGGGTCACCGCGATGGAGGGCAGCCGGCACCTTTCCGCGCTCACCGGGTCCCCGGTCCACCTCAAGTGCGAGAACCTCCAGCGGACCGGCTCCTTCAAGCTGCGCGGGGCGTACGTGCGCATCGCGGGCCTGCGCCCGGAGCAGCGCGCGGCGGGCGTCGTGGCGGCCAGCGCGGGCAACCACGCGCAGGGCGTGGCGCTGGCCTCCTCCCTGCTCGGGGTCCGCTCGACGGTGTTCATGCCGGTCGGGGCGCCGCTGCCGAAGGTGGCCGCGACCCAGGAGTACGGCGCCGAGGTGCGCATGTACGGGGAGGTGGTGGACGAGACCCTGGCCGCCGCCCAGGAGTACGCGGACCGCACCGGAGCCGTGTTCATCCACCCCTTCGACCACCGCGACATCATCGCGGGCCAGGGCACGGTGGGCCTGGAGATCCTGGAGCAGTGCCCCGAGGTGCGCACGATCCTCGTCGGGATCGGCGGCGGCGGCCTCGCCGCCGGCATCGCGGTCGCGGTGAAGGCGCTGCGGCCGGACGTACGGGTCGTCGGGGTGCAGGCCGCCGGGGCGGCGGCGTACCCGCCCTCGCTCAAGGTCGGGCACCCGGTGTCGATCGACGCCCCCAGCACGATGGCGGACGGCATCAAGGTCGGCCGCCCCGGCGACGTCCCCTTCAAGATCATCGGTGAACTCCTCGACGACGTGCGGACGGTTTCCGAGGACGCGCTCTCCAGCGCCCTGCTGCTCTGCCTGGAGCGGGCCAAGCTCGTGGTGGAGCCCGCCGGGTGCAGCCCGGTCGCCGCGCTGCTGAGCGAGCCGGAACGGTACGGCGGCGGACCGGTGGTGGCCGTCCTGTCCGGTGGCAACGTGGACCCGCTGCTGCTCCAGCGGATCCTGCGCCACGGCATGGCGGCGGCGGGCCGCTACCTGTCGCTGCGGCTGCGCGTGACCGACCGGCCGGGGGCCCTGGCCGGGCTGCTGGGCGTGCTGTCGGGGTCCGACGCGAACGTGCTGGACGTGAGCCACGTACGGACCGACCCGCGGCTGGGGCTGACCGAGGTGGAGGTCGAGCTCCACCTGGAGACGAAGGGCCCGGAGCACTGCGCGGAGGTCGCGCGGTCGCTGCACGGCGCGGGGTACAAGGTGATGGGCTGACCCCGGCCGGAAGCGGGCGAGGGGGCGCGGGCGGGGGGCTTGGCGGGGACGTGTGGGGAAAAGGCGTGGCCGTACGCGATATGACGCGATAGGGTCCGCCCGGACGGTACGGCCCCGGCCGACGTCCGGATCCCCTGAAGTACCGGGCGGACCACGCCCGGCACCCCTAGGATTTGCCTAGGAAACACCCGATTCGAACACTCGATTCGCACTGGGAGAATCCCTATGCCAGGCGCCATATACGCCGAAGGGCTGGTCAAGACCTTCGGTGACGTGCGGGCTCTGGACGGCGTGGACCTCGATGTCCCGGAAGGCACCGTACTGGGCCTGCTCGGCCCCAACGGCGCGGGCAAGACCACGGCCGTGCGCGTCCTGACCACCCTCCTGCAGCCCGACAGCGGCAAAGCCGTCGTTGCCGGGATCGACGTCCTCAAGCACCCCAACGAGGTCCGGCGGGCGATCGGCCTCTCCGGCCAGTTCGCCGCCGTCGACGAGTACCTCACCGGCCGTGAGAACCTCCAGATGGTCGGGCAGCTCTACCAGATGAAGGCCGCGGCGGCGAAGGCCCGGGCCGCCGAGCTGCTGGAGCGCTTCAACCTCGCCGACGCCGCCGACCGCACCGCCAAGACGTATTCCGGCGGCATGCGCCGGCGCCTCGACCTCGCGGCCGCCCTCGTCGTCAGCCCGCCCGTGATGTTCATGGACGAGCCGACCACCGGACTCGACCCGCGCAACCGCCAGCAGCTGTGGGGGATCATCCAGGAGCTGGTCGCGGGCGGCACCACCCTCCTGCTCACCACCCAGTACCTGGAGGAGGCCGACCACCTCGCGCACGACATCTGCGTGGTCGACCACGGCAAGGTCATCGCCCGCGGCACCTCCGACGAGCTCAAGGCCCGCACCGGCGGCGAGCGCGTGGAGGTCGTCGTCCACGACCGGCAGCACATCGGCACGGCCCGCGAGGTCCTCGCCGGGTTCGGCAAGGGCGAGACCACCGTCGAGGAGCACACCCGCAAGCTGACCGTGCCGGTCTCCGGCGGCGCCAAGCTGCTCGCCGAGGTCATCCGCGAGCTCGACGGCAGGGACATCGAGATCGACGACATCGGCCTGCGCCGCCCCACCCTCGACGACGTGTTCATCTCCCTGACCGGTCACGCGGCGGAACGGGATACCGGGGAGGACGGCGGTCCCGCCGCCGCGCCGGCCGCCCAGGACCGCACGGCGGCCCGGAAGGAGACGGCGAAGTGACCCTCACCTCCCCGACCCCGGGCGCCTCCCCGAGCAGGGAGCTCGCCGCGCCCCGCCCGCGCGGCGGGCTCGTCCAGAGCGTCAACGACTCCCTCGTGATCGCCCGGCGCAACCTCATCCGGATGTCCCGCATCCCCGAGATGGTCATCTTCGGACTGATCCAGCCGATCATGTTCGTCGTGCTGTTCAGCTACGTGTTCGGCGGCTCGATGATGATCGGCGGCTCGACCAGCGCCGTCGACTACCGCAACTTCCTGATGGCCGGCATCTTCGCCCAGACCGTCACCTTCGCCACGGCCGGCGCGGGCGCGGGCATCGCGGACGACATGCACAAGGGCCTCATCGACCGCTTCCGTTCGCTGCCCATGGCCCGCGGAGCGGTCCTCACCGGCCGGACGCTGGCCGACCTCGTCCAGACCGCGCTGACCCTGGTGGTCCTCGCGATCGTGGCGCTCCTCGTCGGCTGGCGCATCCACGAGGGCATCCCCAAGGCCCTCGCCGGATTCGCCCTGCTCCTGCTGCTCGGGTACGCCTTCTCCTGGATCGGCGCGCTGATCGGCCTGTCGGTGCGGACCCCGGAGGCGGCCACCTCGGGCGGCCTGATCTGGCTCTTCCCCGTCACGTTCATCTCGAACGCCTTCGTGCCCACCGAGAACATGGCGAGCTGGCTGCAGCCCATCGCCGAGTGGAACCCGTTCAGCGCCACCGTGCAGGCCTGCCGCGTGCTCTTCGGCAACCCGGGCGTGTCACCGTCCGACGCCTGGCCGATGGTCCACCCGGTCTGGGCCTCGCTGATCTGGTCGGTGCTGATCATCGTGGTCTTCCGGACCCTCGCGGTCCGCAAGTACCGCTCGGCGAGCGCGTAGCGCCCGGCGCCCGGCGCCCGGCGCTCCACGTGACGATGCCCGGCCGGGAGGACCCGGCCGGGCATCGTCACGTACGAAGGGGGTGGGACGGTCAGCCGGTGAAGGGCTTGACGTCCAGGATCTTGACCGAGGCCTTCTTGCCGTTCGGCAGCTCGTACTCGGCGTTCTCGCCGATCGCCTTGCCCATCACGCCGGTGCCCAGCGGGGACTGCGGGGAGTACGTCTCGAAGTCGGAGGACGCGTACTCGCGCGAGGCGAGCAGGAACTCCATGGTGTCGTCCTCGTCGCCGTCGAAAGCGATCTTGACGAGCGTGCCGGGAGCGACCACGCCGTCCGACGCGGGCGCCGTGCCGACCTTGGCGTTCTCCAGGAGCTGCGTGAGCTGGCGCACGCGCAGCTCCTGCTTGCCCTGCTCCTCCTTGGCCGCGTGGTAACCGCCGTTCTCGCGCAGGTCGCCCTCCTCGCGGGCGGCTGCGATCTTCGTCGCGATCTCCGTGCGGGCGGGACCAGAGAGGTAGTCCAGCTCCGCCTTCAGCTGGTCGTACGCCGCCTGGGTCAGCCAGGTGACGCTCTCGCTCGTCTGGGTCACGGGTGCTCCTCGTCGGTACAGGGAATTACAAGGCCGCCAGCGGCGGGCGAAACCACGAGCCTAACAATTCGGGAAGAAAAGGGGGAGGACCCAGGGGGTTCATTGCCCGCCCGGGGCGCCCGCGACACCACTCGCGCAGGAGTGCGAATCCTGCCGTCCGGAGCCCGCCGTGCCGGGCCCCGCAAGCCCTCCCGCGGGTACCGCGCCGCTCCCGAGGGCCTCCGTGCGACGCCCGGTGACCCCGGGCGCGGCGGCCGCGTCAGCCCGTGGGGCCGGAGGCCTCCGGCCGGCATGCGACCAGCTCGATCATCGTGGCGCGGCCGGTCGTCCTCAGCGAGACCACCTCGTCCACGCGCCCCGACGGCTGGGCGAAGGTGAAGTCGGCCCGGCCGACCTCGCCGTGCCCCTCGTCCTGGGAACTCAGGGTGCAGACCCCGGTGACCGAGGCCTCCTTGCGCACCTCCAGGTGGACCTTCACCTCGGTGTCGGAGACGACCTGGAACTTGATCACCTCGGCGCTGACGCTCTTGCCCGCGACGTATCCCCAGCCGATCCAGCCGACGACGCCCAGCAGGGCCACGCCCAGCACCGACCCGATGATCTTGAGCTTCCGGTCCGCGCGCTCGTCCGCCGACCGGCCGTACCGGCCCTCGGGCAGCCCCTGGCGCACCGTGCTCATCGATCGTCCCTTCAGCGAGGCCCGGAGGCCGGGCCCTGCGGGCCACCCCCGGAATTTTCCATCCCCCGATTCAGTCACTATAGAGACGTCGTCATCACCGAATTGCAGAGGATCCCGTCTTGACCGAGCAGCTCCGACTGATGGCCGTGCACGCCCACCCCGACGACGAGTCGAGCAAGGGCGCGGCCACCATGGCCAAGTACGTGTCCGAGGGGGTGCCCGTCCTCGTCGTGACCTGCACCGGTGGTGAGCGGGGCTCGGTCCTGAACCCCAAGCTCCAGGGCGACAAGTACATCGAGGAGAACATCCACGAGGTCCGCGCCAAGGAGATGGACGAGGCGCGCGAGATCCTCGGGATCGAGCAGGAGTGGCTCGGCTACGTCGACTCCGGGCTCCCCGAGGGCGACCCGCTGCCCCCGCTCCCCGAGGGCTGCTTCGCCCTGGCGGACGTGGACGAGGCGGCCGGGCGCCTGGTGAAGAAGATCCGCACCTTCCGGCCGCAGGTCGTCACCACGTACGACGAGAACGGCGGCTACCCGCACCCCGACCACATCATGACCCACAAGATCACGATGGTGGCCTTCGACGGTGCGACCGACACCGTGAAGTACCCGGAGGCCGAGTTCGGCCCCGCCTACCAGCCGCAGAAGCTCTACTACAACCAGGGCTTCAACAAGCCGCGGACCGTCGCCCTGCACGAGGCCCTCCTGGCCCGCGGCATGGAGTCCCCGTACGGCGAGTGGCTGGAGCGATGGAAGGAGTTCGAGCGCACGGAGCGGACCCTGACCACCCACGTCCCCTGCGCCGACTTCTTCGAGATCCGCGACAAGGCCCTCATCGCGCACGCCACGCAGATCGACCCCGACGGCGGCTGGTTCCGCGTCCCGATGGACGTCCAGAGGGAGGTCTGGCCGACGGAGGAGTACGAGCTGGCGAAGTCGCTCGTCGACACTTCCCTCCCCGAGTCCGACCTCTTCGCGGGCATCCGGGAGAATGCGTAGCTATGAGCGCTACGCAGGCAGCACTGAACGAGCTCCTTCCGCTGGCCGGGGACACCTTCGACAAGAACAAGGTGACCCCCGGAATCCTCGGATTCCTCGTGTTCGCGGCCCTCGCCCTCGGCGTGTGGGGCCTGATGAAGTCGATGAGCCGGCACATGGGCCGGGTGAACTTCCAGGAGGCCCCCGAGCCGGCCGCCCCCGGGAAGCCCGCCGAGGGCACCCGGACCCCGTAGCCCCGGCCCCCACCCGGAACCCGCCGCCCCGCGAAAACCGGTGGGCGGCGGCGTCTCGGCGTGCGCATGATCCTCGGCATGAGCCGGGACGAGGTGTACGAGCGGGTCTTCGCCCCACTGCGCGGGGTGCGGGTGTGGGACATCCAGCTGCACGGTTTCATCGACCGTGACCGACCCCTCCCGCGGTTCTCCCCGATGCGCGACAGCGTCTACCTCGCCCTCGCCGAGGGATACGTCCGCATCGAGGCGCCGCACGGGTCCGGCCAGCTGTCCTTCCGGCCCCCCGAGGACTCCGCCCCGGCGCCGCCCGCGCAGTGGGACCTGGATGACGAGTACGCCGTCGGGTCCTACGGGCACGACCTCCTGGGCGGCGACGGCATCGACTCCGCCGTCACCGGCGTCCGGTACGCGCTCAACGCCGCGTCGGACCGCGCCGCCGGCACGGTCCGCGCCGCCGAGATCCGCTTCGACCACGGCGGCGTGCTGTTCGTCGACCCCCTCTACTTCGACGGCATCCGGCTCCAGGGCCGCGGGGCCTACGACCGCTGGCTCGACTGGGAACGCGAGGAGGCAGACCCTCCGTCCGCGTTCGGCCCGGTCGAGGACCACACCTGGACCCCGTAGCGGGTGAGGCGGCCCGGTCGGGCCGGGCCCGGCCGATCCCGGCCCGCCCCGCACCGGCGTGGTCAGGGTGGGGGGAGTGGGACGCCCATGATCTCCCGTGCGTGCAGGTTCGGGACCAGGCCCAGGCGCCACGCCTGCCAGCCCTCCGCCGGGTCCACGCCCCGGCCCAGGACCACCCCGTACGTCTCCAGGCAGTCCTCCAGGCGCCGGTCCCGCGCCGGGTGCGGGGCCGCCGACAGCCGGGACAGCTCCGCCCGCGCCTCCTCCGGGGCGCCCGGCACCGCGTACGGCAGCAGCGTGCACCGCAGGAAGCGGGCCCAGTCCTCCCCGCGCCGGTCCCCGTACGAGACGAACAGCCGCACCGCCTCCTCGCACAGCCCCAGCGCCTGCGAGACCCGGCCGTTGCCCGCGTCCACCACCGCCAGCTCCAGGCAGGTCCACGCCTCCCCGTGCGCCAGCCCGATCCGCCGGAAGTCGGCCCGCGCGTCCACCAGCAGCTGACGGGCGAAGCCGGAGTTCTTCAGGTTGCCCGTCTGCGCCGCCCGCTGGTCCCGCGTCACGCGCCCCGAGTGGTGGCGGGCGTGCGCCAGCCCGTACACGTCCCGCATCCGCGAGAACATCGTCCGGGCCCGCTCCAGCTCGCGCACCGCCCGGTCGCGCTCCCCGCCCTCCTCCAGCGCCTGCCCCAGGTAGTACAGCGTCCACGCCTCGCCGCGCGCGTCCTCCGCGTCCCGGTGCCGGGCCAGCGCCTCGGTCAGCCGCTCCACGGCCGGCCCCGGATCGCCGTCCACCACCCGGGCCCGGCCCAGCTGGGTCAGCGCCCAGGCCTCGCCGCGGTCGTCGCGCGTGCGCCCGTACAGGTCCAGGGCCAGCCGCAGCTCCGCCTCCGCCCGCGGCACGTCGCCGAGCCGCAGGTACACCTGGCCGAGCTGGAAGTGCGCCCACGCCTCACCGTGCACGCTCTCGCTCTCCCGGTGCAGGGCCAGCGACCGCTCCAGCAGGGACAGCGCCTCGCCAAGGCGGGCCATGTCGCGCTCGACGGCCGCCAGGGCGTGCAGCCCCCACGCCCGGTCGCCCGCCAGCTCCGCCGGCTCCTGGAGCACGAGGGCCTCCCGGATGCGGGCCGCCGCCTCCGGGAGGTTGCCCTGGTGGTGCAGGGTGATCCCGAGCGAGACCAGCGCCATCGCGGCGCCCGCCTCCTGGTGGGCCTCCATGTACTGGTCCACCACCGAGGTCAGCGTGGTCCGCGCCTTGTCCAGCTCGCCGAGCTGGCGCGCGGCGATGCCCGTACGCCACTGCACCGACCGGACCAGCCGCTCCGGCTGCTCCCCGGCACCGCCGGAGCGGCCGGCGGCCACCGCCCGCGTCAGCTCGTCGATCTCCCCGAGCCGGTACAGGTCCCCGCGCAGCAGGCAGAAGTCGCACAGCGCTCCCAGCAGGTCCAGTACCGCCTGCTGGTCCACGCCCTCCGTGTGCCGCAGCGCCGCCGTGATCACGCTCGACTCGTCGTCCAGCCAGCGCAGCGCCGCGTCCAGCGAGGTGAAGCCGTGCCCGCCGAAGTGGTTCGCGCGCGTCGACATCTTCCCGTCGACCATCCGGATCACCGAGTCCGCGAGCTGCGCGTAGTTGCGGATCAGCCGCTCGTGGGCCGCCGAGGCCCGCGCCCGCTCCTCGTCCGACGCCGGCCGGGCCGCCGCGTACGCCCGGACCGCGTCGTGCATCCGGAACCGTCGGCCGCGCACCCGCTCGATCAGCCCGGCCTCCCACAGCTCCTCCAGCGTGCGCAGCGCCGCCTGCTCCGGTACGTCCGCCAGCGCGGCGGCCGCGGCCCCGCCCAGGGAGGCCCGCCCGGCCAGCGGCAGCAGCCGCAGCAACTGCCGGGCGGGATCGGCGAGCCGGGCGTCGGCGGCCCGCAGGGCCCGCTCCACCGGGTGCCCGCCGTCCGGCGCGCCGGGGCCCTCGGCGACCGGCACCCGGCCGGCGCGGGCCAGCGGGGCCAGCATGCGCAGGGCCAGCGGGAGCCCGCCGCCCAGCGCCACCGCGGCGGCGGCCGCCGCCGGGTCGACGGCGGGGGCGGGGGTGGAAGCGGGGCCGGCCGCGGCCGACCGCGCCGTGCTGCCGGGGCCCGACTCCGCGGCCGCGGACCGGAGCAGCTCCAGCGCCTCCGCCTCCGCCAGCCGCTCCACCGGCAGCTGGTGCACCCACGCCGACAGCCCCGCCGGCAGCTCCAGCGGCTCCCGCGCCGTCACCAGGACGAGGCTCTCCGACCGCTCCGGCACCAGCAGGCGTACCTGCTCCGCGTCCACCGCGTCGTCCAGCACCACCGTCACCGGCAGCCCCCGCAGGTACTGGTGGTACAGCTCGGCGAGCCGCCGCACCTGCTGCTCCGCCGAAGCACCGTCGCGGAACAGCAGCTGCTCCCGGGGCGCGCCCAGCCGGTTCAGCAGGTGCAGCAGCGCCTCCCGCGTCGACAGCGGAGCCCCCGATCCGCCGCCGCGCAGGTCCACCACGCAGGCCCCGCGGAACTGGTCCCGCAGCGCGTGCGCCGCCCGCAGCGCCAGCGCCGTGCGCCCCACCCCCGGCTCGCCGTGCAGCACCACGACCACCGGCCGGGTCTCCGTGCCGGCCCGCGCCGCCCGCACCCACTGCCCGACGCGCGTCAGCTCCGCCCGCCGCCCCGCGAACAGCCCCGACGGCTCCGGGAGCTGCCCGAACGACTGCTCCAGCACACTGCGCCGCCGCGCCTCCGCGCTGCGGTCCGCTCCGCGCAGCGGGACCGGCGCCTGGCGCGGGACCGTCCGGGGCGTGCGCGCCGCCGCGGTCACGGCGCGCTGCTGCTCCAGGAACGGGCGGATCCCGCGCACCTCCAGTGCCGTCAGCCACTGCAGCCGCAGCTGTTCGGCGCCGCCCGGCCGGCCCCGCTCCCCGGCCCGCCGGTTCGCGGCGGGCACGTGCACCGCCGTCACCCTGGCCACGGTGGCCGCCGCCCCGGCGACGCCCACGACCGCCCCCGCGGTCAGCGAGGCGCCGGCCGCGACCCCGAGCGCGAGGTCGGTCCCGACCGCGGCGGCGGCCGCCACGGCCACCGCCAGCAGCGCCGTCGACGCGTTGCCCCGCCGGAAGGCCTGCCCCAGGGACTCGTTCCCGGCCGCCGCCTCGTCCAGGGCCCGTACGTACGCCTCGTACTCCGGCGCCGCCTTCGCGGACAACGCGTCCAGCGCCTGCCGGCCGCGGGCCAGCAGCGCGGTCCTGTCGACCGGCGCGCCCGCCGCCCCCGCGCCGCCCCGCCGGGCCTCCTCGTCCACGGCCCGTCCCAACAGCAGCTCGGCCTCACCGCGATGGCTGTCCCGCATCGGCGTCCCCCTCCGAGAGTTCCGGTCGAGTCGATTCCCAAGTCTCGGGGGTGAGGAACGCCAACGCGAGGAAATCTGAGCGAGATCAGAGGCAACCGGCGCTTTCACGAACGAAATTGACGAACCGTGGCCCGTCCCGCCGTCCTAGGCTGACCTCATGAGCCGACGGTGGGGGACCCTGGCGCTGTGCGCCGCCGCGCTGCTGCCGGCGGCCTCCGGGTGCACCGGTCCGGCGCCGGAACCGGCGCCGACGGGATTCACCCTGCGCTACGAGGCCCCGGCCTCCGCCGACCGGGCGAACCACCTCTTCCTGCGGGACGGCCGCATCGCCGAGGCGGCCCTCGCCGACCTCAACGCCTACCTCACCCTGCCCCACGAGGTCGCCGTCGTCGCCCGGTCCTGCGACGGCGAGGGCAGCGGCTACGACCCGGAAACCCGCAGCATCGAGCTCTGCTACGACGACCTGACCGAGGAACGCGCCCTGCTCACGGCCGCCGACCCCCCGAGCCCGTCCGGAAGCCCGGGCGGCGCCCCGGCCGCGAACCCAGGCGCGAACCCGGCCACGCACCCGGCCACGAACCAGGACGCGGAACTCGCCGGGATCGTCCGCGAGACGGTCCACCACGAAGCCGGCCACGCCCTCCTCGACGCCCTGGGCCTCCCCGCCGAAGGGGACCGCGCCGAGGAGGACGCCGCCGACCGCTTCGCCCGCCTGATGCTGCTCCGCGGCGGCCCGGCGGGCGCGGACACCCTCCTGACGGCGGCCCGCGCCCACGACCGCGCCGCCGCGGCCGACCCCGCCCCCGACCCGGACGACGAACACGCCCCGCCCGCCGAGCGCGCGGAGGCCCACCGCTGCGCCGTCTACGGCGAAGCCCCCGCCCGGCACACCGACCTCGCGACCCCGGCCCGCACGACGTGCCCCACGACCTGGCCCGAGGCCCGCACCACCTGGACCCGGGCCCTGACCCCCGTGCTCCGCCCCTGACCGGGCGCGCCCTCCCCGCCGCCCGGGGCCGCGCTCCGCCGCGGACTTCGGCGCGTGCGGCAGGATGGGTCCCATGTCGAACCGCCTCGTGAACGAGACCTCGCCGTACCTGCTCCAGCACGCCGACAACCCCGTCGACTGGTGGCCCTGGTCGCCCGAGGCGTTCGCCGAGGCGCGGGAGCGGGGCGTGCCGGTCCACCTGAGCGTGGGATACAGCAGCTGCCACTGGTGCCACGTGCTCGCGCACGAGTCCTTCGAGGACGAGCTGGTCGCCGCCTACATGAACGAGCACTTCGTCAACATCAAGGTCGACCGCGAGGAGCGGCCCGACGTCGACGCCGTCTACATGGAGGCCGTCCAGGCCGCCACCGGGCAGGGCGGCTGGCCCATGACGGTGTTCCTCACCGCCGACGCCGAACCGTTCTACTTCGGGACCTACTTCCCGCCCGAGCCCCGCCACGGGATGCCGTCCTTCATGCAGGTCCTCGAAGGCGTGCGGGCCGCCTGGGTGGGGCGGCCCGAGGAGGTCGCGGAGGTCGCGCAGCGGATCGTACGAGACCTGGCCGGGCGGCAGTTGGACTACGGGAAGGCCGGCACCCCGGGGGCCGGGGAGCTGGCGCAGGCGCTGCTCGGGCTGACGCGGGAGTACGACTCCGTGCACGGCGGGTTCGGCGGGGCGCCGAAGTTCCCGCCGGCCATGGTGCTGGAGTTCCTGCTGCGCCACCATGCCCGCACCGGCGCCGAGGGCGCGTTGCAGATGGCCGCCGACACGTGCGAGGCGATGGCCCGGGGCGGGATCTACGACCAGCTCGGCGGCGGGTTCGCGCGGTACGCGGTGGACCGGGAGTGGGTCGTCCCGCACTTCGAGAAGATGCTGTACGACAACGCCCTGCTGTGCCGGGTGTACGCGCACCTGTGGCGGGCCACCGGGTCCGACCTCGCGCGGCGGGTGGCCCTGGAGACCGCCGACTTCATGGTCCGGGAGCTGCGCACCGAGCACGGCGGGTTCGCCTCCGCGCTCGACGCCGACAGCGCGGACCCGCTGACCGGCGAGCACGTCGAGGGGGCGTACTACGCCTGGACGCCCGGCCAGTTGCGGGACGTGCTCGGGGAGGACGACGCGGACCTGGCCGCCGCCTACTTCGGGGTGACGCAGGAGGGCACCTTCGAGCACGGCGCCTCCGTGCTCCAGCTGCCCCAGGACGGTCCCGCGGCGGAGGCCGGGCGGATCGCCTCGATCCGGGAGCGGCTCCTCGCCGCGCGCTCGGAGCGGCCGGCGCCCGGGCGGGACGACAAGGTCGTGGCGGCCTGGAACGGGCTGGCCGTCGCCGCGCTCGCCGAGTGCGGGGCCTACTTCGACCGCCCCGACCTGGTGGAGCGGGCGACGGAGGCCGCCGACCTGCTGGTGCGGGTCCACTTCGACGTGAGCTCGGGCCGCGCCCGGCTGGCGCGGACCAGCAAGGACGGCCGGGCCGGCGCCAACGCCGGGGTGCTGGAGGACTACGGCGACGTCGCGGAGGGGTTCCTCGCGCTGGCCTCGGTGACCGGTGAGGGGGTGTGGCTGGAGTTCGCGGGCTTCCTCGTCGATCTGGTGCTGGACCTGTTCGCGGCCGAGGACGGGTCGCTGTACGACACCGCGCACGACGCGGAGCAGTTGATCAGGCGGCCGCAGGACCCCACCGACACGGCGGCGCCGTCGGGCTGGACCGCGGCGGCCGGGGCGCTGCTCTCGTACGCGGCGCACACCGGTTCGGAGGCCCACCGGACGGCGGCCGAGAGGGCGCTCGGGGTGGTGCACGCGCTCGGTCCGCGCGCCCCGCGCTTCATCGGGCACGGGCTGGCGGTGGCCGAGGCGCTGCTCGACGGGCCGCGCGAGGTGGCCGTGGTCGGCGCCCCGGAGGACCCGGCGCGGGCGGAGCTGCACCGGGTCGCGCTGCTGGGGACGGCTCCCGGGGCGGTCGTGGCGACGGGCCTGCCGGGCGCGGAGGACGGCGGCGGCGGGGAGTTCCCCCTGCTGGCCGGGCGCACGCTCGTGGACGGTCTGCCCGCCGCGTACGTGTGCCGGCACTTCGTCTGCGCGCGGCCCACGACGGATCCGGCCGAACTCGCCGAGCAGGTGGGCGCGGAGGCCTCCCGGGAGGGGTGACGCCCGGGCGGGCCGCGCGCCCGCCCGCCGCCCCCGGCCCCCGCGTGCCCCGCGCGCCGTACGGGTACGGGAACGGCTCCGCCCCCGGCACCCGTGCCGGGGGCGGAGCCGTCAGTGCTGGTAGGCGGCCATCGAGATGCCGACGTAGTGGGCCACGAAGGCCGCCAGCGTCAGCGAGTGGAAGACCTCGTGGAAGCCGAAGAAGCGCGGGGAGGGGTTGGGGCGCTTCATGCCGTAGATGACCCCGCCCACGCTGTACAGCAGGCCGCCGACGATCACCAGCACGAGCACGGCGATGCCGCCGGTGCGCAGGAAGTCGGGCAAGAAGAAGACCGCCGCCCAGCCCATGGCGATGTAGCAGGGGGTGTAGAGCCAGCGCGGGGCGCCGACCCAGAAGACGCGGAAGGCGATGCCGGCGGCGGCCGCGATCCACACCGCCCACAGCAGCGTGCGCCCGCTGGACGGCGGGAGCAGCAGGACGGTCAGCGGCGTGTAGGTGCCCGCGATGATCAGGAAGATGTTGGCGTGGTCGAGGCGCCGCAGGATGGCCTCGCCGCGCGGCCCCCACGTACCGCGGTGGTAGACGGCGCTGACGCCGAAGAGCAGGCAGGCCGTGAGGACGTAGACGCCGCAGGCGACGCGCGCCTCGGTCGAGTCCGTGAACGCCATCAGCACGAGACCGGCGACCACCACGGCCGGGAACATCCCGGTGTGCAGCCAGCCGCGCATCAGCGGTTTGGCTTCGAGGGCGGCTTCGGCGGTCTCCAGCGCCTGGACGATCGGAGAGGGCTCGTCGGCCCGGTGGGAAGGCTCGGCGGCCGGTGAGGGCTCGGCGGGCTGGACGGCCTCGGCCGGTCCGGCGGCGGCGTCAGAAGTCATGGTCCACATGCTACCTACGGGCCCGTAGGTTCCCGTCAGTGCTCGGTTCCGTCGTCGCCGCCCACCGGTGCTCTTTACGGAAGATTGACGGACGTGGCGATGCTCACGTGAGAGGCCCTCTGGACATATGCGCACATCCACCGGATGATCAGATGAGTGCGGTCGGCACCGGATGAGCGGAGCGCGAAGCGTCCGGGTCGCAGCCCCCACGGGGCAAACACCAAACAAACCCCTCAACAAGGAGCAATCGTGGCGCGCGACAACGCGGCTCCCACCATCCCGACGACCCACCGAGGACTGATCTCCTGGGTGGACGAGATCGCTGCCCTCACCCAGCCGGACCGCGTCGTCTGGTGCGACGGCTCCGAGGACGAGTACGAGCGCCTGTGCGGGGAGCTCGTCACCCAGGGCACGTTCAAGAAGCTCGACGAGACGAAGCGCCCGAACTCCTACTACGCCGCCTCCGACCCCTCCGACGTCGCGCGCGTCGAGGACCGGACCTTCATCTGCTCCGAGAAGGAGGAGGACGCGGGCCCCACGAACCACTGGAAGGCCCCGGCCGAGATGAAGGCCGTCTTCACCGGTGAGCAGGGGATCTTCCGCGGCTCCATGAAGGGCCGGACGCTGTACGTCGTCCCCTTCTGCATGGGCCCCCTCGGCTCCGAGCTCTCCGCGATCGGCGTCGAGATCACCGACTCCGCCTACGTCGCGGTCGCCATGCGCACCATGACCCGCATGGGCAAGGCCGTCCTGGACGAGCTCGGCACCGACGGCTTCTTCGTCAAGGCCGTGCACACCCTGGGCGCCCCGCTCGCCGAGGGCCAGGCCGACGTCCCGTGGCCGTGCAACACCACCAAGTACATCTCGCACTTCCCGGAGACCCGCGAGATCTGGTCCTACGGTTCCGGCTACGGCGGCAACGCCCTGCTCGGCAAGAAGTGCTACGCCCTGCGCATCGCGTCCGTCATGGCCCGCGACGAGGGCTGGCTCGCCGAGCACATGCTCATCCTCAAGCTGACCCCGCCGCAGGGCGAGGCCAAGTACATCGCCGCCGCCTTCCCCTCCGCCTGCGGCAAGACGAACCTCGCCATGCTGGAGCCCACGATCCCCGGCTGGACCGTCGAGACCGTCGGCGACGACATCGCCTGGATGCGCTTCGGCGAGGACGGCCGCCTCTACGCGATCAACCCCGAGGCCGGCTTCTTCGGCGTCGCGCCCGGCACCGGCGAGCACACCAACGCCAACGCCATGAAGACGATGTACGCGAACACCGTCTTCACCAACGTCGCGCTCACCCCGGACGGCTCCGACGTCTGGTGGGAGGGCATGACCGAGGAGGCCCCGGCCGAGCTCGTCGACTGGAAGGGCAACCGCTGGACCCCGGAGTCCGAGACCCCGGCGGCCCACCCGAACGCCCGCTTCGCCGTCCCGGCCTCCCAGTGCCCGACGATCGCCCCCGAGTGGGAGGACCCCAAGGGCGTCCCGATCTCCGCGATCCTCTTCGGCGGCCGCCGCGCCTCCGCCGTCCCGCTGGTCACCGAGTCCTTCGACTGGAACCACGGCGTCTTCATCGGCTCGAACATCGCCTCCGAGAAGACCGCCGCCGCCGAGGGCAAGGTCGGCGAGCTGCGCCGCGACCCCTTCGCCATGCTGCCGTTCTGCGGCTACAACATGGGCGACTACATGGGGCACTGGGTCAAGGTCGGCGCCGACAAGGACCAGTCCAAGCTCCCGAAGATCTACTACGTGAACTGGTTCCGCAAGAACGACGCGGGCAAGTTCGTGTGGCCCGGCTTCGGCGAGAACAGCCGCGTCCTGAAGTGGATCGTCGAGCGCCTCGACGGCACCGCCGAGGGCGTCGAGACCCCCATCGGCATCCTGCCGACGGTCGCGTCCCTCGACACCGACGGCCTGGACCTGCCCGCCGCCGACCTGGAGTTCCTCCTCACGGTCGACAAGGAGATCTGGCGCGACGAAGCCGCCCTGGTCCCCGAGCACCTCAACACCTACGGCGACCACACCCCCAAGGAGCTGTGGGACCAGTACCACGCGCTCGTCGAGCGCCTGGGCTGAGCCGCCCGCCCCGCAACCGGGGCCATGAACGTGGGAACCCCCGACCAAGCGGTTCCCGCCGCCGCACCCGCCGATCAGGAGCGACCCCGGTCCTCCAGGTAGGTCGTGTGCGTTTGCTGACGGCGGACCTCCACCTCGTGGAGGTCCGCCGTTACGCGTTCCGCCTCCGCGACCAGCACCGACAGCTGCCGCTCCAGGTGCCGTTCGGGGGACTCGCCGCCCGGCGACAGCCGCGTCCACCACCGCGTCCGGTGGTAGGTGTCCACGCACTCCGGGACGTCCGTGCGGACCGCCCGCGCCAGCGCGTGCGCCGCCTCCGGATCCGCGGCCAGCACGTCCGCCGCCCACCGCGGGTCGAGCAGCGCCCCGTACAGCTCCAGCAGCCCGGCCAGCGCCTCGCCCGCCGCCTGCGGCAGTTCCACCTCCGCCAGGTACTCCCGCAGCCGCCCGAGGTCCCCCCGTACGACGCCCAGCTGCTCGGCCGGGTCCGGGACCGCCGGCGGGGCGACCCGCTCGGGCGGGGCGATCAGCGCGCCCGCCCCGTACAGCCCGGCCACGACCAGCGGCCAGTACGCGCCGGCCGCGCCGGCCAGGGCGAGGCCCACCCCGGCGACCCCGCAGGCCGAACCCGCCAGGTTCTTGCGCGACTCCAGGTAGCGCAGCGCCCTACTGGTAGCCACGGATCTCCTCGAAGGCCCCGTCCAGCGAGCCCTTGCCGTCGGTGGCGTCGAAGAGCCGCCCGCCCGTCAGCTCGGTGATGTGGGCCAGCTCCGCACGGTCCGAGTCGCCGAACAGCACCGCGAAGACCGGCGTCCGCTTCCCGGCCTCCGGGAGCCCGGCGTAGAAGGCGTCGAAGTCCTTCGCCTTGTCCCCGCTGCGCCCGTCCGTCATCAGCACGATCGAGGTGAACGCGTCCGCGTTCCCCCGCCCCAGGTGCTGGTACGCAGCCTTCAGGCTGCCGTACACGGCCGTGCCCCCCGCCGGCTCCAGCGCCCGTACGTCCGCCCGGATCGCGTCCAGGGAGGCCCCCGGACCGCCCGGCTCCACGACGTGCGTCAGCACCTTCTTCACCTTGTCGCCGAAGGGCAGCAGCGTCACCTCCTCCCGGTCCCGGAACCGCTGTCCGGGCCCCGAACTCCCGCTGCCCGTCAGCTCCGTGAGCGCCGCCTTCAGCCGCCCGATCCGGTCCTCCTCGGCCATCGAACCCGAGGTGTCCAGCACGTACACCGTCCGCGAGGGCCGCCGCAGCTCGTTCTCGTAGCTCGCCAGCAGCCCGTCGGCCACCGACCGCGACCCGGGGAACGGCAGCTCCCGCCGCTTCTCCGCGTCGAGGCCCGCCGCCGGCGCCACCCCGGCCGCCACCGGCCGCCGCAACGTCCGCTCGGTGATCGCCTGCTGCGCCTCGGAGCCGCGCAGCCACTCCGTCAGGGCCCGCCCCGACTCGCGGGCGCCGGCGGGGGCCGCGGTCAGCAGCGTCAGCGGGTAGTGGGCGGTGACCACGCCGTCGCGCGGCCGGACCACCGTCAGACCGGCCTGCGCGTCCCGGTTCGCGGACAGCAGCACCGACTCGTAGTTGACCAGCGCGTCCACGTCGCCGCGCTTCGCGTACGCCGTGGCGAGCCAGCCGGAGGAGCCCGAGGTCAGCTTCTGCCCGGCGAAGAACTCCTTCAGCCGCGGCGCGGCCGCCCTCACGTCCGCGTCGGTCAGCGCGGACTGCGCCCCCGACAGGCCGGAGGCCACCGACACCAGCGCGGAGAAACCGGAGTTGGAGCGCACCGGGTCGGTCATCCCGTACGTCAGCTTCCCCGCGGCCACCGCCTCGTGGACCGCCGACCACGTGACGTCGCCGGGCTGCCAGCCGAGCCGGGCCAGCGCCTGCGGCTTCACGCCGAGCGCGACGGGAGAGGACATCACCGGGGTCTCGTTGGCGAGCTTCCCGGCGGCCTCCGGGCGCAGCCGCAGCTAGTCGTTGGAGGAGAGCCAGATCGCGTCGTACGCCGCGTCCGCCTTCCCCGAGGCGACCTGCTCGGCGGCGTCGAGCGTCCCGGACCAGGTCAGCTTCACCGTGACGCCGGTGGCCTGCTTCGCCCGGTCGAGCACCGGCTGCATGTCGGCCAGCTCGCTGGAGGCCAGGACCCGCAGGGTGCCCTCCCGGTACGCGGTGGGCTTCGGGCCGCCGGACCCGTCGGGGGAGGAGGTGCAGGCGCTCGCCGCCACGAGGGCGACCAGCGCGAGGACGCGGGCGAGCGGGGCCGTCGTCCGGCCGCCGCGGCGGCGCCGGCCGCCGGGACGCAGCGCGTTCATCGCGCACCGCCGTCGAGGGCGTCCGCGGTGCGGGTGCGCGCGAGGCGGGCGGAGGCCTGGTGCAGCTCGGCCGTCAGGGACTCCACGGTGGCCGCCATGTTCTCGGTGGCCTGCACCTTGAAGGAGTCGATCGCGTCGAGCGTCGAGTAGATCTGCGCGAACGCCGCGCGCAGCGTCTCCGCGCCCACCGCCGGGTCGGCCGCGATCCGCTGGATCTCGCCGCTCTGCGTCGACAGCATCTCGGCATTGCCCCGGATCAGATCCTCGGTGGTGCCCTTCAAGGCGTTGACCTGGTCGATCACCTGGCGCTGGCGGTCGAGCGCCGAGGCCAGCATCACGGCGATCCGCAGCGCGGACACGGTGGTCGTGGCGGCCCGTTCGACGCCCTTGACCAGCTCGTCGTTGGTGCGGCGGACCAGGTCCATCGCGAGGTAGCCCTGCGCGCAGACCGCGAGCTGGGTCAGCAGGTCCTGGTGCTTCTGCCGGACCGGGAAGAGGACGTCCGCGCGCAGCGCGTCGGCCTGCCGGGGGTCGGTCGCCTGCGCCTCGGCGATCCGCCGGTCGACGGCCGCGTCCAGCGCCTCGGTGAGGACGGCGTACTCCTGGAGCCGGCCCATGGTCTCCCACAGCCGGGCCCGTTCGGTGTGCAGGGCGGCGTTGTCGCGGCGCAGTTCGTCCTGACCGCTGCGGAGCGCGCCCACGATCGCGTGCAGGGTGGCCTGCGAGGAGGCGTACCGGGCGACGTGGTCGCGGAACCGGTTGCCGCCGGGCAGTCTCGCGAGGAGCCGGCGCGCCCCCTTCGCGGGAGCGTCCCGCGGGTCGAGGTCCTCGACCGTGCGCCGCAGCTCGACGAGGGAGCCGGCCACGCGGGCCTGGGCGTCGCCGCCCGCTCCGGAGGAGCCCAGCGAGCGTACGGTGCGCTCCAGCATCCGGTTGGACTGCTGGGCGGCGGAGCGGACGTCGGCGGAGCCGAGCCCGGCGATCTCGCCGATCCGCTCCGCGAACTCGGGGGAGCGGGCGTCGATCCCGGCGAGCGAGCCGACGTACTCCCCGGCCCTGCGGGTCATCTCCTCGCGGACGCCGTCCTGGAGCGGGACGAGCCCGGAGGCCTGCTCCCTGCGTACGGGGGCGACGGGCTCGGGTGCGGTGAGGAGCAGCGGGGCGTCCTCGGGCGGTGTCAGTGTCATGGTGTGTCCCCCTGGCCCTTGGCGCGCGCGGCCAGCGCCATCAGGTTCTTGACGGTCGGGGTGCCGACCTGGCGGATGCCGGTCAGTCCCGGGTTGAGGTAGTCGGTGTGCTGCGCGGTGGCCGCGGTGAACGCGGGTACGCCGTCCTGCGGGCGGAAGCCGTGGCGCAGGGCCAGGTCGCGCAGGGCGGGATCGGTGGCGAGGAGGGTGCCGAGGTCCCGGGCGGCGTCGCTGAGGGGTACGAAGGTGTGCGCGGTGTTGACGGTGGTGTCCGGATAGAGCACGACCATGTCCTGGGGCTGCTGCCCCTGCAGGAGCAGGGCCGCGACCTGGGACTCGTACACGAGGATGAGCGGTTCTCCGCTGCCGCTGATGAAGGCCCGGAACGGGGCGTCGGTGCTGGGCTCCAGGGCGCCCTGGACGGAGATCAGCTTGTGCATCAGGGGAGCGGTGCGGTCGATGGCGGCGTCGTCGGCGACGAGGTTGCCGCCGTTCGCCACGGTGGAGGCGGCGGCGAGGAAGAGCGCGCCGGAGTTCGACGTGGCCGGGTCGGTGGTCTTGACGAACACCGTGCCGGTCAGCTCGGCGTGGGCGGCGGAGCCGGGCAGCTGCTGCCAGGTGCGGTCCTCGCCGGCGGCCTTGAGGAAGGGGCTCATGAGCAGAGTCCCGGAGTTCTTGCCGGTCCGCTTGGCGAGGCCGCCCGCGGTGAGGACCTCGGCGGCGTTGGCACGGGCGATGACGACGAGCGGGGAGTAGAAGGGCTTCGTCTCCTGGGCGCCCTTCACGCCTGCCGCGGCCGCGATCTCCTTGGCCGGCTCGCTGCTGCCGGGGAAGGCGAAGTCGTACTCCTTGAGGGAGAGTTGGTCCATCGCCCAGGAGCCGGAGGTTTCGGCCTTGACGGCGTAGCCCTGTGCGGCGAGGGCTTTGACGACGCCGGGGTCGCGGAAGAACTCGGACTTCTCCGACCCGATGACGCCGCGCACGGTCTTCGTTGCCGTGGGTTCTGGGTCCTGCCCCTTGGCGAGGACGACGGCCGCCACGCCGCCGATCAGGAGGAGGCCCAGGAGGATTCCTAGGATGCGTCTCACGGGTGCAGCGTGCTCGCGGAAACCCACATTCCACGGCGGGTTGAATGAACGTCGGGTGTCCAGGCGGTCCCACTTCGAAATGCTGTGTGGGCCCGTGGGTGCTGGTGGGAGGGGCGGCGGCCCGGGAGGATCGTCGCATGGGCGTGAGCGCGTTGAAGTGGCAGGGCTGGCTGGTCGGGCTGGTGACGCTGGCCGGGCTGCTGGTGTTCGCCCCGCTGGCGCTGTACGTGTGGGCCAGCGGCGGAGGACCGCCCGCGGCGCCGCCGCCGCGGGCCGCGCTGGAGGACGTACGGGTCACCGGGTGCCGAATCGATCCGGCAAGCCGTCGGGTGGTGGCCGC
The DNA here is from genome assembly GCF_055587105.1 of Streptomyces sp. NPDC048461. Classification (NCBI taxonomy): domain Bacteria; kingdom Bacillati; phylum Actinomycetota; class Actinomycetes; order Kitasatosporales; family Streptomycetaceae; genus Streptomyces; species Streptomyces sp. NPDC048461. The sequence continues at coordinate 43,943 of NZ_JBVJGW010000023.1, forward strand.
GGTGGAGGCGGCGGGCCGGGCCGAGGGGCCGGGGGCGTACGTGGTGACGGTGGAGTTCCGCGACTCCGCGCAGGCGCGGCCGGGCGGGCGCACGGCCCGGTCCCTGGTCCGCATCCCGGGGGTGGCGCCGGCGGCGACGGAACACGCCGAGGCCCTGGGCCCGGTCTGGCCCCCGGAATCGGCCCCGTGGTGCGGCGCAGCGGAGGCGACCTTCACCCCGGCCGGGCCCTGAGGGGGGCGACAGGGGGGCAGAGGGTCAACCGTCGTCCCGTCTTCCTCCCGATGCTTTCGGAAGACGGGGCGACGGCCGGCGGTCATGAGTCAGACAGCCGCCGAAAGAGGCGTGGCGAGCCCGGAGGCGTGCCAGCGCTGTGCGTTGGAGTTGTTGCAGTCGTACAGAACGAGTTGTGTGCCGTTTCGGACAGTCCCGCCGGGGAGGTCCAGGCAGCGGTTCGACTGGGGGTTGCGGAACCCGTTGGTGGCGGTGGGAAGCCACTGCTGGGCTCCCGCACCGGTACCGCCGCAGGAGGCGAGGTGTACGGGGGTGCCGTTCTCGACGCCGCCGTTGGTGACGGTCACGCACTTTCCCGCCACGCGGAGTTCTCCGTTCTCACGGATATCGAACAGCTGGGGAGCACCCGGGTCGGTGTTGCAGTCCCAGATCTGGATGCGGTTGCCTTCGGCTGTGCTGCCTTGGTGGTTATCGGCGCACTTGGTGCTGCTCACGGCGGAGACCAGGGTGGTTCCGGTCGCGGTGGGGACGGTGGAGTGGTTGTAGACGGCCAGGTTGCTGATCCGTCCTTCGAAGTGCGCGGCCGGCTGGCTCTGGTGCTTGTAGCGGCCCAAGACCAGGGGGCCGGCGGCGTTCCAGGTGTTGGTCTTGGCGTGGTGGCCGGTGCCGGCGAGGGTGCCGTTGACGTACAGGGCGATGAGGCCGGTGCGGTCGTCGTAGGTGGCGGTGAGCTGGGTCCACACGCCGTTTTGGACCTTCGCGGCGTCGTTCATGGTGAGGGTCTGGTCGTAGTCCCAGGTGTCGTCGTCCTTCTTCGACATGCCGAACCGCCAGGTGCCGTCCCCGTCGTGCCAGAGGATGAAGCCGCTGGAGCGCTGGCCGTCCTGGCTGAGGACGACGCCGGTGGGCTTGGTGGACATGGCCCAGGTGGAGACGGTGAAACTGCGGGAGGTGTCGACACCGGGGCGGGTCGCAGTGACCGTGCCGGATCTGTCGTCGTCGAGGGCGACGACCTTGGTGGCTGTGCCGGCGACGGTTTCGTTCGCCCAGGTGGCGCCGGTGGCGCTGAGTGTTGCGTTGTTGCGGCCGCGTAGGTCTGCTGCGGTCGTTCCGGTGCCGTCGTTCAGTTTCCACTGCGAGCTGGAGATGCGGGCGTCGCCCATGGTGCGGCCGGCGCGGAAGCCGGTGACTTTGACTCCGGTGGTGGTGCCGTCCCAGGTGCGCAGCCGGTGGAGGCTGTCGAGGGCCCACAGGTCGGGTACGCCGTCGGCACTGGCATCGCCGGAGGAGCTGACGACGGGGTGGGTGTCTGCCTTGAGGCCTGAACCGATCTTGGTGCGCCTGGTGTGGTCGCCGAGGGCGGCGGGGTTTCCGGCGATGTTCGCGTACTGGTAGATGTCCCCGGTGGTGTTGTCGCGGGCCCAGAGGTCGGGGAGGCCGTCTCCGGTGGCGTCGCCGGGCGCGATGAGGGTGAGATTGTCCCAGCCGGCGGAGCTGAGGACGAGTACGACCGGATCACGCAGGGTGCCGGTCGAGGCCTTGCCCTGGAGCAGAACCAGCTGTGAGCCTCCCGCACCGTTGCTTTCAACGGTGAGGAGGTCGTTGCGGGGCTCGACCCCTTGCTCGGGCAGTGCGTCCCCAATGGCGAGGATCTGCTGGACCCTCGTCCAGTCCTCGGCGTACTCGGCCTCGCCGCATGGTCCGCCGGTTCGTGCCACGGTGCAGTCTTCCGCGTAGGGTCGCTGCACGGGTGCGGCGTTGGCGGCGGTGTAGTAGAGCCCGCTGTTGGCAGCGAGGCCCCCCTGAGTGAGGGAATTGCGGTACAGCCTGAGCTGCCCGTCGCGGTGGACCCATAGATCGTCGATACGGATGCCGTTGCCGCCCCGGTGCGTGGTGAGGGTGCCGTTGCCCCACCCCTTGCCTCCCGGGCTGTTCGCCGCGTCGGACGCCACGATGCCACCGGCGGCGGGATCGACCGCGGTGGGGTAGAGGATCAGGTCGCCGGTCGCCGAGGGAGCGACGAAGTCGACGCGTTCGTCACCGGTGATGTCGCCGAGCGTCGTCTTCGCGTTGGGGTCGTCGGGTACGTAGAAGGTGTACGTCTGCTGCTGGGAGCGGTTGCCCGCCCGGTCGACGGCCTGAACGCGCAAGACGTTCGTGCCCCAGGTCGTGGGTGTCAGCGGGATGGCCGCACTGCCGTCGGCGGCCGGGTCGGCACGGTGGGCGCCGCCCACCGGGATCGCGCCGTTGAAGGCCCATTCGTAGTACAGGACCCCGCTGACCGCATCGGCGGATTTCACGGTGAAGACGCCCGGCTGCCCGATGTGTCGGGTGGACCCGGGCAGAGTGCCGGAGGGCGGGTACTCGCCGGAGGTGACGACCGGGACCGACGGCGGGCTGACGTCCATGCTGAACATGCAGCCGTTGACCCAGCTGGATGCGCTGATACCGTCACCGGCTTGGATCTGCCACCAGTAGGTGTGGCCGTCGGCCAGATTGCTCGGGTAGACGGCGGCCCAGTGGGTGCCACTGGCCTGGTTGCCCCATCCGCTGTCGTACGCGACAGCGCCGTTCGTGTCGTGGACGAGGAAGCGGGCGTCGTTGGGCAGGCCGTCCGGATGGCCGAGCCATGCTCCGAGGTTCAGACCGGCGTACGCGGTGGCGCCGACCCAGCCGCAGCCGTTGCCGTTCGGATTCTGCGGGGAAGGAGATATGGCGAGTGACCAAGGATTGTAGGGGGGCCGGTTGTACTCGATGTAGAGGAAGGGCAGGTTGCTCTTGTTGCGGGTGAACCGCTTGAAGGAGTTGTTGCTGCTGCTCTTGGACTCATTGGAAGCGAAGAGGCCGTAGGTGAGGCTGCCGCGCCACTCGTTGGCGGCCAGGTGGTCGCGCACATCCCACTCACCGCGTGTGGTGGATCCGGGGCAGCCGGGGCCGCCGGCACTGTTGAGGGCGGTAGTGCGCAGGACCTCCCAGTCGCGGGGTTGGGTGCCCCAGGTGATGTTGGAGAGCAGTGGTTCGGTGGAGTGCAGCTCCACGTTGTACGTCCTGCCGCAGGTGGCGTCGGCGGCGTAGGACTGGGTCGCGAAGAGGGACGCCTTCTTGATGTTCTTGTCGCGCAGATCGCTTGTGTCCAGTTGGACGTAGTAGCGCTCCAAGCCGGTTCGGGTGCGCCAACGCTGGTAGCCGACGCCCGGGTCGTAGGTGTCTCCGTAGTCGTCGTAGTTGACGGTGCTCGGGTAGGCCTCCTGCACCCAGGCCCAGTGCTGGGTGCCCCGGTTGGTGGGTGTCCAGGCGGGGTCGATGTAGATGGGGTAGACCGTGGAGGGGGCGGCCAGGAAGTCCTTGTCCGGGGTGAGGGTGACGGAATCCCTTCCCAGGTCGGCCTGGAGGCGGGTGATTCTGGCCTGGTCGCCGGGGCCTTCGCTGTCGGAGACGGGCTTGGCGGCGTCAGGGTCCGGGCCGGGCGTGGACAACGTGGCTCGGCCTGCGTTCTCGGCGGACCGGGCGGACTTCGAGGGGACGGAGGGCTTGGTGGACGTGGCGGCGGTCGAGTCCCACATCGTGGGGACCGGTGCCTGGAAGACCGTACGGCCCGTGGCATCGACGGCCGCCAGGTTGCCGTTGGCGTCTGCGGAAACGGTGACACCGTCTCCTCTGAGGCCCATGGTCAGCTTGGCGAGCTTTGGATGCCGGGCCGCTTCGGCGGACTTCACCACAAGGACCTGGGAGATCCCTCCGCTCTCCTCAGCCGTGATCTTGAGGTCGCTCCCCGGTGACACCTCGTGGTAGACGGCGCTCCGGCCCTCCAGGACTGGGACGGGCAGCGCCTCCGGCCAGCTCAGGACGAGCCGTTTGCCATCCTGGTCGAGGACCGCCAGCGGGCCCTCGCCTCCTCCCGACAGTGCCAGACCGCTGACCGTCGCCTTCGGGCGGAGCGATCCGTTCACCTCCTTCACCAAGGTGGCGTCCAAGTCTGCCCAGTTCCCTCCTCGCTTCGTGCGTAAGGGCGCAACACTGCGGGTCAGACCCAGGGTGCCGTCGGGGTTGGCGACTACCGTGTCGGTTTCGGTCGTCGCGGCGGGGATGGCGACGGACTTCCCGCTGCGCCTGGCCTCGGCGAGCGCGCTGTCCTCGGCGTGCTCCTGCTCGGTGGCCGGCCGTTCCGGCGGAAACGTGTCTCGTGTACTCGCTCCTGCGGGCGCCGCGACGGCCCCCGGTGCGGCGCCGATCGAAGCGACACTCAAAGCCAGCGAGACCAGGCCGGCGAGCACGACTGACCTCACAGCCGACGGACTTCTTCTTGCTATGCCCTCCACGGCAAACTCCCAGGTTCGTGACTGCCAACTGGGCGCGAACGCTAACAGCCGCTGCAGACAGCCCAAACGCGAAAAGCAATACGGAGTCACATATTCCCTGCGACGTACGCAGACATTCGGGATCAATTTCGCGGCGGGATTTGGTCATTACGCAAGCAAGCGAACTGTTTTCGGGCAAATTTTCCACCACGAGGCGTTGATCGGGCATACCTTGTGCGTCTTCCACTCCATTTTTCGCTTTGCGAACGGGCTAGGCTCCCACGTCAATTGATCCACTCGGGGACCTTGGGGGGCGTGCCGTGTCGGCACCGAACGATCTTTTATCTGCGGGGAGAAGGCGGGCCGTCCGGCAGCGCGTATCGATTTCCATCTTGATCATTTTCTCTTTGGTCTTGGGAACCGGAACAGCTGATGCCGCGTCCGGGTGGAGGCCCAAGGACTATCGCCGCTGGTCGCCAGGACCATTGAAAAAAACCGAGTCCGTATCCGGGAAGAACTCCCCCAAAACGGCGCCGACAGCGCCGACGGGCGACGGGGCAGACGCCTGGAAACCGCAGGCCGTGCACTGGCCCACGGCGAGCCACGGCGAGGTGGATCTCGGCGCTCCCGCCCCTGCCGGGGCGCGCTCGCTGTTCCTCGCGTCCGGACGTACAGACGCCGGTGCCCCCGCGGTTCCCCTCCGGGACCCGAACCGGGCCGGCGCCGCCCCCGTCTGGGTCGCCCCCATCGGTAGAGGTGCCGCGCCCACGGGCAAGGTCTCGGTCCGCCTGGCGGACCGCGCCACCGCGCAGAAGACCGGCGTCCAAGGCCTGCTGCTCGCAGTCCGGCCCGCGGCCGGCCTGGCAGACACCGCTGTCGAGGTGTCCGTGGACGTTTCCCCCATTGCGGGCGCCTTCAGCGGTGACTGGCTCACGCGCGCCCGGCTGGTGGCGTTGCCCGAATGCGCGATGACCACTCCCGACCAGGCCGAGTGCCGCACGCAAACACCGGTGCGGACCGTCAGGCACGGGGGCCGGCCCGGCCTGCTCAGTGCGGAGGTCGGCCTCAAGGATGCCGCAGGCGGCGCCGTACTCGCCGTCTCCGCCGCCCCCGCAGGAGCCGCGGGCACCTATACGGCCACCAGCCTGGCTCCGTCGGGCACGTGGGGCAGTGGTGGCAATACGGGCGGATTCTCATGGGCGTACCCCATCGGGGTTCCGGACGGGCTCGGAGGCACCAAGCCGAGCATCAACCTCTCTTACACCTCCCAGTCGGTGGATGGCCGCACGGCGGCCACCAACAACCAGTCCTCGTGGATCGGTGAAGGCTGGGACTACTCCCCGGGTTTCGTAGAGCGCCGTTTCAAGCCCTGTTCGAAGGACGGCCAGGACGGCTCCAACGAGCAGTGCCTCGCCGGTGACAACGCCGTGGTCTCCCTGAACGGCAAGTCCTCCACCCTGGTGCGTGACGACTCCACCGGCACCTGGCGGCTGGAGAACGACGACGCTTCCAGGATCGAACGGCTGACCGGCGCGGATAACGGCGACAACAACGGCGAGTACTGGAGGATCACTTCCGCCGACGGGACTCAGTACTACTTCGGCGTCGGCCGCAGGCCCGGCAGCTCCACGGCTCCGGCCACGAACTCCGCTTGGACCACACCGGTCTACGGCAACAACAACGGCGAGGAATGCCACCAGTCCACCTTCGCCTCGTCGTGGTGCCAGCAGGCCTGGCGCTGGAACCTCGACTTCGTCGTCGACCCGCGCGGCGGAATGATCACCCACTGGTACGACACCGAGACCAACCACTACAAGCGCGGTGCCACCGCATCCGCCCCGAACGGCAGCCGTACCTCGTACATCCGCGGCGGCGCTTTGGCCAAGATCACCTACGGCTCCAAGTTGACCGACGCGGAGACGGTCAAGCCGACCGCCCAGGTCCTCTTCACTACGAGCGAGCGCTGCTTGCCCCATGCCGCATTCGACTGCGCCCCCGCCAAACTGACCACGGCGAACGCCGCGAGCTGGCCGGATGTCCCCTTTGATCAGAGCTGCGCCGCCACTGGCACCTGTGAGAACACGGCCGCCACGTTCTGGACCACCAGGCGCCTCACCGCCATCACCACCCAGGTCCTGAACGGGAGCGGTGGCTACGACAAAGTCGACTCGTACGCGTTCGAGCACGAGTTCCCCACCCCGCACGACCGCACCGCCCCAGCCATGTGGCTCGCGTCCCTCACCCGCACCGGGCACGAGGGGACTCAATCGCTACCCAGCCCGCCGGTCACCTTCACGGGCCGGCTGATGAACAACCGCGTCGACTCCAGCAACGACAACAAGCCCGCCCTGAACCGGCGCCGCATCGTTGCCATCACGACCGAGACGGGCAAAGTCACCGACATCAGCTACGCCGACCCCGACTGCGCACCCGGGGCGGGCCTGCCCACGGCCAAGGACGCCAACACCACCCGGTGCTACCCGGTGTACTGGAACCCGGACGACAAGAGCCCTCTCGACCCGACCCTCGACTGGTTTCACAAGTACGTCGTCACCCAGGTCGCCGAGCGAGATCCCTTCGGCGGCTCCCCTCGCCGGGAGACCAGCTACGAATACGTCGGCGGCGCCGCCTGGCACCGCGACGACGAGGAGCTGACCGAGGACAAACGCCGTACCTGGAATCAGTTCCGCGGCTACGAGCAGGTCATCACCCGCTCCGGCATCGCTCCGGACGCGGTATCCAAGTCCGCGGTCTTCTACCTACGCGGCATGGACGGTGACGCCAAGGCCGACGGCGGCAAGAAGTCCGTCACCTACGCCGGAATCTCCGGCAACGCCATCAGGGATTCCAACCCCCTCGCGGGAACGGTCCGCGAGACCCGGGCCTTCGCCTCGGACAGTGGTGAAGCAGTGTCCGTGTCCCGGTCCGACCCTTGGCTTTCCCCGGCCACCGCGACCCACAGCCGCGGTAAGAAGCTCCCGGCCCTCACGGCGCAGATGCAACGCACCGGGATGTCCCAGGACAAGTCCCTGCGGGCGGACAAGACCTGGCAGACCACGTCGAAGGCCGCCACCTACGACCCCGGGTATGGCATGCCGCTCAGTGTCCTGGACCGAGCGGACGGCCTGCCCGACACGTGCACGACCACTCTCTACGCCCGCGACACGGCAGCGTGGATGATCGATCGAGTGTCCGAGACGGTCCAGTCCCAAGGCGACTGCACGATGGACCCGAGCCAGGCCAACACCCTGGCCCGCAACAGGATGGCCTACGACGGCAAACCCGTCGGAACCCTCGCCGGCCCCGGCCAGGTCACCGCAGCCGAAGAACTGGACCGCTTCGAAGGCGGCCGGCCCGTGTACACGACTACCTCGGAGCTGAGCTACGACGCGTACGGCCGCGTCACCACCGCCACGGACGCGGCGGGCGCCAGGACCACCACCGTCTACGAACCGGCCTCACTCGTGACGCCGACCGTGATCAAGACCACCAATGCCAAGGACTGGACGACGACTACGACCCTCGACCCCCTGCGCGGTCTCCCCGTGAAGACCGTCGACCAGAACAGCCGCACCACCGAAGTGGCCTATGACCCGCTCGGCCGGACCGCCGCCATATGGCTCCCGGGCCGCGCGCGCAACGCGAGCGCGAGCACCCTCTTCACTTACGACCTCACCAACACCGGCACCAGCTCCGTCACCACCCGTTCGCTCCGCAGTGACCAGTCGTACGCTGCCTCGATCGCCATCAACGACGCGTTCGGACAGCGCGTGCAGGTGCAGTCGGTCGCGCTGAACGGCGAAGTGAACAGCCGCGTGATCACCGACACCGCATACGACAGCCACGGCCGTCTCAGCAGGACCAACAGGGCCTACCCCAACCGGAACTCCGTTCCGGTGACGACACGCTTCATTCCCGACAACGCCAGCGTCCCGGCGCAGACCACGACGTTCTACGACGGCCTCGGCCGTCCGACCGCGACAGCCTTCGCATCCATGGCGAAGGAACAGTGGCGCACCACCACCGCCTATCCGGGAGTCGACCGCACGGATACGCTCCCGCCCATGGGGGACACCGCCACGAGCGTGATCACCGACGCTCGCGGGCGCACCGTCGAGCGTCGCCAGTACAAGGGCGCCACGGCGGAGGGTGACTACGAGCCGACCCGCTACACCTACAACACCACGGGGAAGCTTGCGCAGTTCACCGATCCCGCGGGTAATGCCTGGAGGTACGAATACGATCTGCACGGCCGGCAGATCCTGTCGGCAGATCCGGACAAGGGCACCTCGACCAAAACGTACGACCGTGCCGGCCGGCTCGCCTCGACCCGGGACGCCCGCGGTACCAGCGTCTTCACCAGCTACGACATCCTCGGCAGGCCGACGTCCCGCAACCTGAACGCCATCGACGGCGCCAAGGTGGCGACGTACGAGTACGACACGCTGCTGCCCGGACAGCCCACCGCCTCCACCCGGTGGGTGAATGGAAAGGCCTGGCGTCAGGAGACCACCGGATACGACATCGGCTACCGGCCCACCGCTACGAAGCTGACCGTTCCCGACGGCGAAGGAGCCCTCACCGGCACCTACGCCGCATCCACCACCTATGACCCGGTCACCGGTCTCGAACGCCGTACCACCCTGCCCGCCGTGGGCGGTCTTCCCTCGGAGCGGCTCGAAGCCGGCCGCAACATCAATGGGCTGCCCCTCTCCTACGGCTCCGACACCGTCGACTACGTCAACTTCACCGACTACGACGAACTCGGCAGCGTCGAGCGCACGACCTTCGGCGACAGCCCGTCCCAGTTCGTCGTCACCACGCTCCAGGACCCGGCCACTGGACGGCTCCTGCGGACCGAGCTCAACCGCCAGAACCAGACCACGCCGTTCGAGACCACTGCCTACACCTACTCTCCGACCGGCGACGTCACCTCCACCGAAACCGCCCAGGGCACCGTCCGGGACCTCCAGTGCTTCAGCTATGACTACCGCCACCGGCTCACGACGGCATGGACCGACGCCGGGGGCACGACCACCCTGCCCGGACCGTCCGTCCCCGGCATCGGCGGCTGCGCTGCTCCTGCACCTCGGCCGGGGAAGATCGCAGGTCCGGCTCCGTACCACCAGGCCTTCACCTACGACATCGTCGGCAACCGCACCTCGGTCACCGACCGGGACCCGGTCGGCGAAACCTCCAAGGACGTCACCACCACGACCACGTTCCCCGCACCGGGCGCCGCCCGCCCGCATGCCCCTGCGGCCTCGACCCGGAGGACCGGCAACGGCCAGGCGGCCACCTTCGCGGTCACTTACGACGAGGTCGGCAACACCCGTACGCGCCCTGACGCTTCCGGCGCGACCCAGGTCTTCACCTGGGACGATGAGGACAACCTCTCCTCGGCCACCAGCGCCGCCGGTGTCTCCACCTACGTGTACGACGCGTCGGGAAGCCGCCTCCTCCGCAGGGATCCGGGCAAGACCACGCTCTCGCTGGGTTCGACCGAGCTCACCCTGGACACCACCACCAACAAGGTCACCGGCACCCGCTACTACAGCGCACCCGGCGGCACGACCATCGTCCGCACCTCCGACGGCAAGGTCTCCTACGTCGCGGCCGACCACCACAACACGGGCACCACCGCCGTCGACGCCGCCACCCTGCAGAGCACTCGCCGGACGATCAAGCCCTTCGGTGAGGCGCGGGGCTCCGGCCCAGGATCATGGCCCGGCGAACGCGGCTTCGTCGGCGGTACGCAGGACAAGACCACCGGCCTCACCCACCTGGGTGCCCGCGAATACGATCCCCGCACCGGCACCTTCCTGAGCGTGGACCCGGTCCTGCTCCCGGATTCCAGCCAGTCCCTGAACGCGTACAGCTACGCCCACAACAACCCGGTCACCACCTCCGACCCCAGCGGAATGTGCCCCGAAGTCGACTGCCCGACGCGGCCGACCCCCGATCACGAGAACACCACTCCGGGCCGCACTCCCGGCCCGCCCAAGGTGACGCAGACCGCCCAGCAGCCGAGCCATCGCCGCTCCGTCGGTGCGATCAGCACCACCTACAACTGCAGCCTGTCCCGGTACGGCTGCGGCGGCCTCAAGCCCCCGGCACCCCCGACTCCCCTTCCGCCGCCTCCGTGGCTTCCCCCTCTGCCCGTGGTGGTAGTTCCGTCCGATTGCCGCACCGACGACGCAAGAGTCGAATGCATGAAAGAAATCGCGCTCAGTCAAATCCTGGAGCGCCCGTTCAACAAGGGGAACAGGAAAAACGGATCCAACGCCGTGGCGCACTGGTTCGCCGAGGAGGCGGACAGTTGTAGCAGACGAACTGAGCAATATGTCTGCTTCGGTTACTCTCCTGCCGGCGATCAGCCATTCACGCTCGGGGACGTGCACTTCTATCCGAAAAAGAAGGAAAAATTTGCCGATCGACTCGAAGGTGAGTCGGAGCGGCGCAGGGAGATGCTGACTGTCCTTAGTCCGAAAATGGTGGCAGAATTCGGGCCTGATCTGGAACGTCATGAGGCGGTTCACTCGCGACAATGGGCGCGGTCCGGAAATTCGGTCAAGTTCGCTCTTAAATATGTTCGGGAGATGGGCGCCTCCCAGTACGAAGTGGGAACCCCTGCGCATGCGAACCAAATCGAAGTGGAAGCGAATCTGTGGTGGGGTGGATATCTGCGATGGCATCAGCCCCAGTTTCTCGCTCCCGGCCAGCAGCCGAAATTCTGACAGGAGAGTAGATGTGGATTCTGGTAATGTCTGGCGCCTGGGCCTAGTGGTCGCCTTCGCGGCGCTGGCCGCGGTGGGGTGTACGCCTGCCCCCGGGGCGCTGATTGCCGTCGAGCGCACGGAGTCAGGTCAAGCCCGGGTTTTGACCGCATCGTGCCCGGAGTATGTCGCTCTTCAGTTCTCGGTATCCAGCTCGGGCGGCAGTGCCGGGCATAAGAGGTGGGCCATCAGCGGTGGAGTAACGGGCGGACCGCTGGAAACTGTGGACGTCTTCTCGATTCCATCTGGGTGGCGCGCCTACAGGTCAGATCTCACCGATTTGAAGGGAGGGAGCGAATACACGGTGGACATGAACGGGGCGGTGCGAGGCCGCGGGCTGGATGGGTATCTTTCCTTCACCCCTGATCAGTTTGAGGCCTTGAAGGTCGGAGAAGTGCTGGTCATGGAAGATGGAGACACGGAAGTCGTCAGCAGGTCGGATTTCCTGAAGAAAGATGACCGCCGCTGCGCCCCGGGTTAATGACCCCAGGGTCCCCCGCACGGCATACCGCTAAGCGGCCCCGCAGGAGGGTAGCGCCCGGTTCGGGGTCTCCGCCGCTCCGGGCCGGGGCCGTCCGTAGGGTGCCGGCGTGCACTCCGTGCTCGGGCGAGTCGACCCATGGCGTCCGTCCGAGATGCAAGTTCCGGTGGGAGCGAATATGGCTTCGGTGAACGTCTGGCGCGCGGCGGCAGCAGTTGCTCTGGTGGCACTAGCCTCGGCTGTGGGATGCACTCCTGTTCCCAGACATTTGCTTGCCGTCGAGCGCACGGATGCGGGGCAATCCCGCGTGTTGATCGCGCCGTGCCCGGAATATGCTGCCCGGCAGTTCATTGTTTCCGCGTCGGGGGGTAATGCGGGTACTCAGAAGTGGATGATCAGTAACTACGCCACGAGTGGGACGCTGGATGCCGTGGATCTTTTTATGGTTCCTTCGGGGTGGAACATCGATATGTCAACCCTGACTGACCTCCGGGGTGGCTACCACTACGACGTGTTCCTGTCTGGAGCGGTGCGAGGTCGCGGGTTGGATGGGGGACTCTCCTTCAGCCGTTCGGAGTTCGAGGCGCTGAAGTCGGGAGAAGTGCTCACTATGGGCGATGGGGACACTGAAGTGGTCAGCAGATCCGCGTTCCTGAAAAAGGACGACCGCCGCTGTGCGCCGGGGTGAGGGGTATTCGGTGAACGTATGGCGCGCGGCGGGGGTGGTTGCCTTCGCGGCGCTGGCCGCGGTGGGGTGTACGCCTGTTCCCGGGGAGGTGCGGCTTGCCGTCGAGCGCACAGATGCGGGGCAAGCCCGCGTGCTGATCGCGCGATGCCCGGAGCATGGCGCCCTGCAGTTCGGTTTTTCCGCCTCGGGAGGCAATGCGGGTCGTCTGGAATGGGCGGTCAGCAACCGTGAGGGGAGAGGGTCGCCGGACGCCGTGGATGTCTTCTCGGTTCCTTCGGGGTGGAAGGTCGACAGTTCCACCCTGACTGATCTCAAGGGCGGCTACCACTATGAGGCACACCTGTCCGGGGAGGCGCGCGGACGCGGACGCTGGTGGTTTGGGACAGTCCTGTTCAGCCGGTCCGAGTTCGAGGCGCTGAAGGCCGGAGAGGTGCTCGTCACGGACGACGGGGACACGGAAGTCGTCAGAAGGTCCGCATTTCTGAAGAAGGACCGCCGCTGCGCCCAGGGGTGAGGGGCGCCGGGGTTCCCCGCACGGGATGCCCTGAAGCCGCCCGTAGGGGTATGGCGCCCGGTCCGGAGCCTCCGCGGCCCCGGACCGGGGCCGTCAGTGGGCGCCGGCCAGGTCCATGGAGTCCAGGGCGGCGGCGTGGGCGTCCATGCGCTCGGCGGCGAGGATCGCGGCCGTGGTGTCGGCGCGGGACGCGGCGACGAGCAGGGCGCGGGCGGCGAGGTCGTGGGCGCGCTGGTGCAGGGCGGCGGCGGTGTCCGGGGCCCCGTGCAGGACGGCGCGGGCCGGCTGGGCTCCGCGCAGTCGCTCCACCTGGCCGGCGATGCGGGCGGAGGCCTCGTCGAGGCCGAGCTCGTCCGTCACGGCGAGGAGCGCGGAGAGGTGGCCGGCGAGCTGGATGTCCAGCGCCTCGTTGCGGCTGCTCCGCGGGTATCCGGCGCGGTTGCCGCCCATGCGGACGACCGACTTGGCGCGGCTCGGTTCGTACATGAGAGGCCTCCTGCGTGAGTCAGGAGACCATCCTACATTGGAACGCGTCTAAAGTTGAGTTCGATCCTGATGTTCTGGGATGGGGGCCGCCCCGGTGCGGGGACCGGCCGGACCGGGCTCCCGCCCGGCCCCGCCGACCGCCGGGGTTGTCCTAGTGCTGGCTGTAGCCGTCCAGGAAGTTGCCGATGCGCGTCACCGCGTCCGCCAGGTCCTTCGCGTTCGGCAGCGTCACGATCCGGAAGTGGTCCGGGTCGGGCCAGTTGAAGCCCGTGCCGTGCACGACCATGATCTTCTCGGCCCGCAGCAGGTCCAGGACCATCTGCCGGTCGTCCTTGATCTTGTAGACGGACGGGTCCAGGCGCGGGAAGGCGTACAGCGCGCCCTTCGGCTTCACGCAGGTCACGCCCGGGATCTGCGTCAGCAGGTCGTAGGCGACGTTGCGCTGCTCCAGGATCCGGCCGCCCGGCAGGACCAGGTCCTCGATCGACTGCCGGCCGCCCAGCGCGGTGGCCACGGCGTGCTGCGAGGGCATGTTGGCGCACAGCCGCATGTTCGCCAGGATCGTGAGGCCCTCGATGTAGGAGGCCGCGTGCTTCTTCGGGCCGCAGACCGCCATCCAGCCGGACCGGAACCCGGCGACGCGGTAGTTCTTCGAGAGCCCGTTGAAGGTGAGCGTCAGCAGGTCGGGCGCGATCGCGGCCGTGTTCGTGTGCGTGGTGCCGTCGTAGAGGATCCGGTCGTAGATCTCGTCCGAGCAGACGATCAGGTTGTGGCGGCGCGCGATGTCCGTGAGCCCGCGCAGCATCTCGTCGTCGTAGACGGCGCCGGTCGGGTTGTTCGGGTTGATGATCACGATGGCGCGCGTGCGGTCGGTGATCTTGCGCTCGATGTCGGCGAGGTCCGGCATCCAGTCGGACTGCTCGTCGCAGCGGTAGTGCACGGCCGTGCCGCCCGCGAGGGAGACCGAGGCCGTCCACAGCGGGTAGTCCGGCGCCGGGACCAGCACCTCGTCGCCGTCGTCGAGCAGCGCCTGCATCGACATCTGGATCAGCTCGGAGACGCCGTTGCCGAGGTAGACGTCCTCGACGTCCAGTGCGATGCCCTTGGTCTGGTAGTGCTGCATGACCGCGCGGCGCGCGGAGAGCAGCCCCTTCGCGTCCCCGTACCCGTGGGCCGTGCCCAGGTTGCGGAGCATGTCCTCAAGGATCTCCGGCGGGCACTCGAAGCCGAAGGCCGCGGGGTTGCCGGTGTTGAGCTTGAGGATGCGATGACCTGCCGCTTCGAGCCGCATCGCCTCTTCGAGGACGGGTCCGCGGATCTCGTAGCAGACATTGGCGAGTTTCGTTGACTGGATCACCTGCATGACGGGAGCTTACGGGCCCCCGGTGCGGCCTGTCCCCGGCATTCCGGGGGAAGGGCGGAGGGTGAAATGTACCGTTTCGGGCAATGTGTGGGTCGGGGTGAGGTCCACCCTTGGAATCCGGGGCCGGGCCTGCGTTCCGGCCTGCGGAATGGGTGGGCCGGGCGGTGCCCCGCGGAACGTGTTGCGCTCGTCACCTCCGCCGCCCGGCACCCCCCTTCGGGTCCGCCCCGCGCTCCCGGAGGTCCGACCGGCTCAGAGCGCATACGTGGCCTGCGTGAAGCCCGCACCCAGGGTCCGCGCGGAGCGCAGCGTGAGCGCGATGTCCCGGCCGCCGGGTTCGCCGGGTTCGCCGAAGAGCGGGATGCCGGAGCCGATCAGGACGGGCGCGGTGGTGATCGTCAGCTCGTCCAGCAGGCCCTCCCGCAGGAAGGTCCGCACGAGCCGGCCGCCGTCCACGTACACGCTGCGGGCGCCCGCGGCGGTCAGTGCGTCCAGCAGCGCGTCCAGGGAGCGGTGGACGGTGACCCGCGGGTCGGCGTCGTCCAGCGTCGCGCTCAGGACCATCACCCGCTTGCCCTCGAACGGCCAGAAGCCGAAGGTCAGCACCTTCTCGTAGGTCTTGCGGCCCATGGCGAGGGTGTCGATCCCGGCCATGAACGCCTCGTAGCCGGTGTCCCCGGCCGCCTCGCCGCGCGTGGTGAGCCAGTCGATGTCGCCGTCCTCGCGGGCGATGAAGCCGTCGAGGCTGACGCCGATGGTGACGGCCGTACGGAAGTCGCGGCGCCGGGCGTCCGGCGGGCGCGCGGTGCTTGCGATGCTCGGGGTGCTCGGGGTGCTCGCGACGCTCACGGTGCTTCCTCTCGTCGGTACGGGGCGAGGGCCGCGTCGAGCGCGGCGCCCCGGCGCCCCGCGAAGGTGCCCTCGCGGTCCACGGCCCACAGCAGGCCGGCCCCGGTGACGGCCGCCTGGACCGCGGGGGCCAGCCGGGCCGGGTCGGTGCCCGGGCGCAGCTCGCCGGCGGCCGCGGCCTCGTCCAGCAGGGTGCGTACGGCGGCCGCCTCGGCCTGCTGGGAGGCGAGGGCGAGGCGCCGGAACTCCGGGTCGGCGAGGTCGGCGCACAGGAACGCCAGGTGGTGCGCGTACTCCTCCGCGGTCGTCACGCCGTCCCAGGCCCCGGCGGTCAGGGCCGCCAGCGCGGCCAGCGGCGAGGGGTGCTCGGCCCGGACCCGCGCGGGCAGCTCCGCGAGCTCCCGTACGCCGTGCTCGGCGACGGCCAGCAGCAGGCCGCGCTTGGACCCGAACCGCTGCGACAGCGTCCCGGCCACCAGCCCGACCTCGTCCGCGACCGCGCCGAGCGTCAGCCGCGCGGGCCCGGTCCGGCCCATGACGCGCACGGCGGCGCGCAGGATCGCCGCGTCGTCGATGCCGCGGGGACGTCCGGCCAAGGTCCTCACCTCGCTCCCGGGGGGGCTGATTAATAAATGACTGCTCATTCATTAAAGCCGCCCGCCGCCTCCCCGGCAACAGGCCCGGCGCGCACGGCGCGCTGTCAGCCCTCCCGCCTACGGTGGTGCCCCATGACGCCGCTCAAGATCATCGCCGGGGACGCGACGAGCCCCCACGCCAAGGGCCCCAAGGTCATCGCCCACGTCTGCAACGACCTCGGCGGCTGGGGCAAGGGCTTCGTGCTCGCCGTCTCGCGGCGCTGGCCCGAGCCGGAGGCCGCGTACCGGGCCTGGCACCGGGCCCGCAGCGGCAATGACTTCGGGCTGGGAGCCGTGCAGCTGGTGCGGGTCGGGCCCGACGTGTGGGTGGCCAACATGGTCGGCCAGCGCGGCATGCGCACCGGCAGCGGCGGTCCCCCGATCCGCTACGACGCGCTGGAGCGCTGCCTCACCGCGCTGGCCGGCCACGCGGAGGAGCTCGGCGCGAGCGTCCACATGCCGCGCATCGGCACCGGCCTGGCCGGCGGCACCTGGGCGCGCGTCGAGCCCCTCGTCACCGGCGCGCTGTGCGCGCGCGACGTGGACGTCACCGTCTACGACCACCGGTGAGCCCGCCCCGCCCGTCCCGTTGAGCCATTGGCCGGAGCGTGCGGTGAGGTGTCCCGGCAAGCACCCGGTGCGGGGCAGTATCGGCCGCATGCGCTACCGACACGCCACCGAAGCCGACGCGCCGGCCATGGCCGCGCTCTTCGCCGCCAACCACCACGACGCCCTGACGGAGGAGCAGCGCCGTGCCCGGGGCTTCGTCCAGGGCGCGTTCGACGAGCAGGCGCTGCGCGCCATGGCCCGGGCCGGGGAACTGCTGGTCGCGGACGACGCCGGCCGGGTGGCCGGGCTCCTCGCCCTCTCGGCGGCGGCGGACCTCCCGGACCCGCCCCCGCCGGTGCGCGCCCTCCTCGACGCCCAGGACGTCCTGCGCTGGCAGGACCGCCCCCTGCGCCGGGTGCGCTGGCTGCTGTACGGCCCCGTGGTGGTCGACGCCGGGTTCCGGGGCCGGGGCGTCGCCCGTGGCCTGTTCACCATGGCCGTCGCGGTGGCGGCGCAGGCGCGCGCCGAGGCCGTCGTCGCCTTCATCGAGGCGGGCAACGCTCTGTCTTGGCGGGTCCACGTCGACGGCTTCGGCATGACCCCGCTCGGCGACTACGAGGCCGGCGGCCGCACCTACAGCGCCGTCGCGGCCGCCGCCGGGGAGCCGGCGGCCTGAGCGCACACGTCGAAGTGGCTGACCCGGCAGGTGTCCGAGGGGATCGCCCGGCCCAGGTTGAGGGCGGTGCCGTCGCCCGCGATGCGCCACCGCTTGCCCTCCGGCACGAGGTGGCAGGGCGCCGCGCCGGGCTCGATCAGGACCCACCGGCCGTGCACGGTCCGGTGCCAGTACGCGGCCTCGCCGCAGCGCCGGCACACCGCCGGGCGGCCCTCGCGCGCATCGGGCTGCCGCGGCCGGCCGATGGTCACGAGGGTGTCCGCCAGTACCTGCGCGAGCAGGAACGGCCCGTTCTCACTGCGCCGGACCCGGTCCCGCTCGTGGGTGTTCGTGTTCAACCGTCCCCCTTCCCCGCTCTGTTGGTAGCGGTTCAGGGGCCCATCAGGCCACCGTTACGGTGATCAATCGCCCGAACGGGTGGCGACCCCGCCGGGGACCGGGGGAGTGCGGGACCGGGACGGCGGTGCGGTTCGAGCTCGCCACGCCGAGTGATCGCGGAGGATCGATTCGCCCTCCGGCGCCTTCCTAGGGTCGGTCCCGCACACACCCCCCCACGGAAGGGATCCACCCGCTCATGAAGCTCCGCAACACCGCCGCCGCCGCTCTCGCGGCCTTCGCCCTCGTCCTCACCCTGCCCGGTTCGGCCCTGGCCGCCGAGGGCACCTTCTCGTACAAGTACGTCGACCACTTCGGCCAGCAGCAGCACGTCGGCCTGCACGACCCGCACAGCGGCAAGTGCATCAACCTCTACGTCGTCGGCGACGACGACGTGCCCCCCGGCTACGGCCCGCACAACGACACGGACTCCGCCGCGACCGTCTACGCGGGCCCCAACTGCCAGGGCCCCGAGTGGCGGCTGCGCGCCAAGGGCCAGCCCGCGCGGGACGCGCTGGAGGTCCGCTCGGTGAGGTTCGACGTCAACGCGGGCTAGTCGGGCGGCGCCAGGCCGTTCCCGTCGCCGAGGCCGCGAAGGCCGGCAGCAGGGCCGTGATCAGCACCGGCAGCCAGCCGGGGACCAGGTCCCGCGTACCGAGCGGGCCGGAGCAGGCCGTCTGCGGCGGGAACGCCGTCCGCGCGGCGCTCTCGGAGGGCCGGCAGGACAGGACCGGCGGGGAGGCCAGTGCGTACGCCACCACCAGCAGAGCGCCCGACACGGCGGTCAGGACGCCGAATCGGCGCCGGGACCCCGGGCGGCGCAGGTGGGCGAACTCCAGGGCGAACGCGCCGAGCAGCAGCAGGAGCAGGACGGCCTGGAAGAACCACCACACGTACGCCAGGGCGCCGATCGCCGACAGCTCCGTACCGTCCGGGTACACGCAGGTGTCGTCGTACGGGAAGACCGTGCCCTCCACCCGGAAGGTGCCGCCGGGGCCGATCATGCCGTGCGAGCAGCGCTCGACGTGCTCCGAGACCTCGGTGACCAGGACGGTCAGCAGCCACAGCGGGACCATGACCGCGAGGACCGTGGCGAAGGCGAGCCAGGCCCCGCTGGGGGACGGGAGCGCGGTCCAGGTCCGTATGCGGTCACGGGCCGTCTGTGTGGCGTACATGGCAAGAGCCTAGGGGGCTCGGGCCGTTACCGGTCAGAACGGTTCCAGGACGACCAGGGGGATCTCCCGGTCCGTGGCCGCCTGGTCCTCCTCGTACGCGGGCCACAGGCCCGTCATCAGGTACCAGTACGTCTCCCGCTCCGCCGGTCCGGCGGTGTGCGCCGCGGCCCGGCGCAGGGTCGCGCCGGCCTGGAAGCGGACCTCGGGGTGAGCGGTGAGGTTGCGGTACCAGGCGGGGTGGCGCGGTGCGCCGTAGCCCGAGGCCACCAGGATGATGCGGCCCGCGTCCTCGCCGTAGACCAGCGGGGTGCGGACGGCGCGGCCGGTGGTGCGGCCGACCGTGGTGAGGAGGAGGGTGTGGACGCCGTGCCAGAGATGGCCGTCGGCGCCGACGGAGGCGACGTACGCGCGTACGTGGTCGAGCTGCGGGCCTGGTCGCGGGTCCACGGGGTGGTCCCAGTCGATGTCGAGTGCGTGCATTCACCTGTCCTTAGGGTCGTGGCCCCCGGGCGGCTAACGAGCATGCGCCGATTCTGGATGCGGTCGACCCGTAGCGCCCGCCCACTGGTCTGAACCAAGCTCGTGGCATGGACCTGGAGCTGAGGCACCTCAAGATCGTCAGGGCGGTGGCGGACGCCGGCAGCCTGACGCGGGCCGCCACCGCGCTGGGCATCGCGCAGCCCGCGCTCAGCACGCAGCTGAAGCGAATCGAACGGGCCCTGGGAGGGCCGCTGTTCGTGCGGGGCCGGGAGGGCGTACGGGCCACGCCGCTCGGCGAGCTGGTGCTGGACCGGGCCCGCGTCGTACTGCCCGCCGTGTGCGAACTCCAGGAGGAGGCGGTGCGGTTCGCCCGGCAGGGGGCGGAGGGGTACCGGCTCGGCGGGACGCACGGGCCGCTGCTCGGCGGGCTCGTGGACCGGCTGGCCCGCGAGGAGCCGGGGGTGCCCGTGACCACGTACACCTCCTGGTCCGAGAAGGACGTCGCCGGGAGCGTCGTCGACGGGCGCCTGGACTTCGCGCTGGTCGGCGTCTGCGGGGAGAGCGCGCCGCCGGAGCCGGGGCGCCTGGCCTGGATGGAGGTGGCGCGGGACGCGGTGTACGTGATGCTCGCCGCGGACCATCCGCTGGCTGCCCGGCGGGAGATCGACCTGGCGGAACTGGCCGCAGAGGCCTGGACGGACGTGCCGGGCGACGGGTGCTTCGGGGACTGCTTCGCGGCGGCCTGCGTACGGGCCGGGTTCACGCCCGCCTGCGTCTACGAGACCGACACCGCCTCCTGCGTGCACCTCGTGCAGGTGGGGCGGGCGGTAGGGCTGTGCCGCGCCACCTTCCCGGTCACCCCGGGGGTGGTGGCCCGGCCGCTGGCCGGGACCCCGCTGGTCTGGCGGCACCTGCTGGGATGGCACCCGGCGGCGCGGGCGGCGGGCCGGGCCGCGGACGTACTGGAGCACGCGCGGGCCGCGCACGCGCAGGCCCTCGCCGCCTCGGCCGGGGCGCAGGCGGCCGGGGCGGTGGAAACCCCCGTGCCGCGGAGCCGGTGACCGGGCAGACTCGCCGCATGGCGGACACGGCGGACACGGCGGACACGGCGGACACGGCGGACACGGCGGGCACGGAGGCGTTCCGGAACGCGGTCGACGGCTGGGCGGCGGGCGGACCCGGCGGGCCCGCCGGCGACCTCGCCGCGCGGCTGGGGGTGCGGACGGCGGTCCTGCTGGAGGGGCTGAGCGACCTCGCGGCCGTCGAGGCGCTGGCCGCGGCCCGGGGCCGGGACCTCGCCGCCGAGGGGGTGTGCGTCGTGTCGATGGGCGGGGCCATGAGCGTCGCCCGCTACGCCGGCCTCCTCGGGCCGCCCGGCCTCGGCCTGCGCCTGACGGGCCTGTGCGACGCGGGCGAACAGGGCTTCTACGAACGCGGCCTGGAGCGGGCGGGGGCTCCGTACCGGGGCTTCTTCGTGTGCGCGGCCGACCTGGAGGACGAGCTGATCCGCGCGCTCGGCACGGACCGGGTCGAGGAGGTCATCGGGGCCGAGGGGGACCTCCGCGCCTGGCAGACCTTCCTGCGCCAGCCCGCCCAGCACGGCCGGCCCCGGCCGCAGCAGCTGCGGCGCTTCCTCGGCACGAAGAAGGGCCGCAAGATCCGCTACGGCCGCCTGCTGGTCGAGGCCCTCGCCCCGGACCGGGTCCCGGCCCCGCTCGACGACCTCCTGGCCGCGCTCTGACCGGACGGCGTACGGCGCTCCTCCGTCCGGCCCCGCCCTCGGGTCGGGCCCCCGTCCGCCCTCGCCGTCGCGTCAGGACCCCTCCCGCTCCACCGGGAGCCACAGTTCGGCATCCGCCCGGGCCCCGTCCGGGGACAGCCGGGTGCGCAGGATCTCCGGGCCGGGCCGGCCGCGGTAGGGGTTCGAGGGGAACCACTGCGCGTACACGTCCCGCCAGAGGTGCTGGAGGGCCTCCGGAACCGGCCCCGAGGTGGTGAACACCGCCCAGGTGCCCGCCGCGACGGGGAGGGCGGTCGTGCCCTCGGGGGCCGGGGCGGAGGTGATCACCCCGTGGTAGTAGTCGAGTTCGGTGCCCTCGGCGCGGCCGGGGTCCAGGTCGTCGCAGACCGCGACGGCGCCCTGCGGCTCCTGGTCGGAGAGCTCCTCCAGCCGCCGGCGGGCCTCCGGGTCGAGACCGCGGACGAAGTCGATGATCCCCTGGTTCGGCCCCAGGTGGACCAGGGGGACCCGGGCCTTGAAGCCGACCACGGTGAAGTCGGGCCTGTCCACGACGCGGTAGTGCATGCTGCTGTTCCCTTCGACGGTGAGACGGAAGGTCAACCGGGGCTGCGAGACGAGCGCGCAGCCGGTGCGGCGCGCCTCGCCGGGGCCGACGCCGTGCACGGCGCGGAACGCCCGCGCGAACGCCTCGCCCGAGCCGTAGCCGTAGCGCACCGCGATGTCCAGCAGCGGATCCCGCCCGGCGAGCACGTCCGCCCCCGCGACCGTGAGCCGCCGGCGCCGGACGTACTGCGACAGCGGCATGCCCGCCAGCGCCGAGAACATCCGGCGCAGGTGGTACTCCGAGGTGGTCGCGGTGCGCGCCAGGGCCGCCACGTCGACGGACCCCGCGAGGTCGCCCTCGATCTGTTCCATGGCGCGGTTCAGTCGCTCCAGCACGTCCGGTTCCCTTCGTTCCTTGTGCTCACCACGCTAGGCGGGCGGCGACCCGCCGGACCCGACATCCTGTGCCCGTTCCGGTCGGGTGCGGGCGGCGCTCCCTGTGGGTGCGCGCGGCGGGCGGCGCGGCGGGCGCACGCGAGAGCCCCGGCCCGGGGGCGACCCGGGCCGGGGCTGTCTTCAGCATCCGCGTCGAGCGCTACGGCAGGTAGCGCTCGATGACCTGCGGACCCTCCTTCTCGATCATCTGGCGCGCCTTTTCGAGCCGCTCCGGAGTCGGCTCCATCCCGCGCACCATCACGAGGTCTTCCGGGTCGTACGGCCGCTCGCCGCCCGAAAAGAGCCGGTCGGGCTGCTGGGGCTGCTGATCCGCTGCACTGTCCATCGCGTACCTCCTCCGATGCCCCCTGGGGCCATCCTGCGGCGCCCGCCCCATGAACGCACCCCGGGGCGGACCCGGCCCGGCGGCCCGCCCCGGGCATACCGCCGGGGGAGGGGCCAACCGACAGCTCCCGTACGGTGGTTCGGATTTCTACGGTGTCGGTACCCCCACCGAACCGAGGAGATCCCCCATGCTCAAGCGACACGCCCGCGCGGCGTGTACCGCCCTGGCCGCCGCCGGGCTGCTGCTGGCCGCGGCGGGCGGAGCCACCGCCGGCCCCGCCCCCGCGACCGCGGCCCCCACCGCGGGCGCCTCCGCGGCCGCCACCCTCCGCACCGCCGAAGCGCCCTCCGAGCTGCTCGCCGCCCTTCAGCGGGACCTCGGCCTGACCCCCACGCAGGCCAAGGCCCGACTCGCCCACGAGGCCGAGGCGGGAGCCACCGCCGCCCGGCTCCGGGACCGCCTCGGCGCCGCCTTCGCCGGGGCCTGGGTGGACGGCGCCGACGCCGCCACCCTCACCGTGGCCACCACCCGGGCCGCCGACGCCGCCGTGATACGGGCCGCCGGGGCCCGGGCCGCCGTCGTCACCCGGACCCTGGCCGACCTGGACGCCGCCAAGGCCGTACTGGACCGGTCCGCCGACGCCGCGACCCCGGTCCGGTACGTCGACCCGCGCACCAACCGCCTGGTCGTCGAGGAGACCCGGGCGGGCGCGGCGGCCCGGCTGCTGGCCGCCACCGGCACCGACGCGGCCCTCGTCACCGTGGTCCGCACGGCCGAGGCGCCGCGGCCGCTGTACGACCTGCGCGGCGGCGACGCCTACTACATGAACGGCAGCGGGCGCTGCTCCGTCGGCTTCCCCGTCACCAAGGGCACGGTGAACGGCTTCGCCACCGCCGGTCACTGCGGCCGCGCCGGCACCACGACCACCGGCTTCAACCAGGTCGCCCAGGGGTCCTTCCAGGCCTCCGTCTTCCCCGGCAACGACATGGCCTGGGTCGCCGCGAACGCCCAGTGGACCGCCACCCCGTACGTCAAGGGCAGCGGCGGCGCGAACGTGCAGGTCACCGGCTCGGTGCTGCAGCCCGTCGGGGCCTCGGTGTGCCGCTCCGGCTCGACCACCGGCTGGCACTGCGGGACCGTCCAGCAGCACAACACCAGCGTCACCTACCCCGAGGGCACCATCTCGGGCGTGACCCGCACGACGGTCTGCGCCGAGCCCGGCGACTCCGGCGGCTCCTACATCTCCGGCAGCCAGGCCCAGGGCGTCACCTCCGGCGGCTCCGGGAACTGCTCCAGCGGCGGCACCACCTTCTTCCAGCCGCTGAACCCGATCCTGTCCGCGTACGGCCTCACCCTCAAGACCGCCGGGAGCGGCCCCGGCCCCGGCCCCGGTCCCGGCGACCCCGAGCCCGGCGGCACCTGGAAGGCGGGCACGGTCTACGCGGCCGGCGCCTCCGTCACCCACGGCGGCGCGACCTACCGCTGCCTCCAGGGGCACCAGGCCCAGACGGGCTGGGAGCCGCCGGCCGTCCCCGCGCTCTGGCAGCGCGTCTGACCGGCGCCCCTCCCCGGGACAGGGGGCGCCGTGACTGCCAAGGGGGGAGTCACGGCGCCCCCGCCCGCGCCCCGCCCGCGCGTCCGGGGGCGCTGCGCCCGGCACCGGCGGTCAGGAGGCGAACGTCGCCGCGACCCCGGCCGCGACCATCAGCCCGCAGATGCCCAGGTTCACGGTCCGGTGCTCCCAGAACACCGCGACGAACTCGCGCAGGGTGGCGCTCGGCCAGAAGTACCGGGCCGTCGGCGAGCCCACCACCTGGCCGTTGACGCCCGCCTTGCGGGCCATCATCGCGGCCCGGAAGGCGTGGAAGTTGTTGGTGACCACCACGCACCGGTAGCCGGGGTCGTCCGCGCTCATGAGCTCCCGGCTGAACTGCATGTTCTCCTCGGTCGTCGTCGACCGCTCCTCCAGCGCGACGTGCTCCTCCGGGACGCCGTCCGCGATCAGCCAGTCCGCCATCGCCCGGGCCTCGGACACCTTCTCGTCCGTCCCCTTGCCGCCGGAGACCAGCAGCACCGGGGGGCGTCCGCCGCGGGCCAGCTGGGCGGCGTAGATCTGCCGGCCCTTGCGCAGCCGCGAGGCCAGCAGCGGCGGCACCTGGTCCCCGCAGACCAGGCCCGAGCCGAGCATGACCACGTGGTCGACGTCGCCGCGGACCTTGATCCGGCCGTAGAGGTAGGCGTAGCCGAGGAAGCACATGAAGATGAAGGAGACGTACGCGGCGACCGCGCTGACGACCGCCGCGACGCCGGTCACCGCGGTCGAGTCGAAGGCCCCCGCGGCGGCCACCAGCGCGATGACCGCGAAGATCCCCAGACCCGCCAGCATCGACAGCAGGTTGGGCAGGTAGGCGCCCTCCTTGCGGACCATCGTCACGCCGTTGGCGACGAGGAAGACGCCCAGCGCCAGGATGCCGAGGGCGGGCAGGCCGAACACCACCAGCAGCACGAGCAGCGCGGCCCAGCCGGGCAGCTCGTCCAGCTGGAGGAGCAGGGCGGACGACAGGGTGATGAACGTCAGGCCGAGCAGGACGGCGTTGCGGAACCTGCGGCGGTCGTTGCGGGCGCTGACGCAGAAGGAGAGGAAGAAGAGCGCGGCGAGGGCGAAGGCGACCATGCCGTTCATCGTATGGGTCGGAAGGGGGCCGGCGCGGAGCTGCGGCGTACCGACCGACCTGCGAGGACGTCCGTGCGGCGGCCCTCGTGGATCACCGGCCGGCCGTCGATGAACACGTACGGGATCCCGGTCGGCAGGACGCGCGGACGCTCGTACGTCGACCCGGCCGCGACCGTGTCCGGATCGAAGAGGACGAGGTCGGCCCGGAAGCCCTTCCGGACCAGGCCCCGGTCGGGCAGCCGCAGCCGGGCCGCCGGGCGGCCGGCGAGGTGCGCGACGCACTCCTCCAGCGAGAGCACCCCCAGGTCGCGGACGTAGTGGCCGAGGTAGTTCGGGAAGGTGCCGTAGGCGCGCGGGTGCGGCTTCGCACCCTGGAGGATGCCGTCGGAGCCGCCCGTGTGGACCCGGTGGCGCATGATCGCCCGGACGTTCTCCTCGTGGCCGACGTGCTGGAGGATCGTCGGCGCGAGCCGGTCGTCCAGCAGCAGCCGCCGCGCCGTGTCCCAGCCGTCGACGCGCCGGCCGACGTGCGCGGCGGCGAGGGCCGGGTCGCCGACGCCCGAGATCTCGATCGTCGACCAGTCGACGGGCACCCCGTGACAGCCGTCGGCCCCCTCGACCTCCAGGGCGTGGCGGATCCGGGCGGCCACGGCGTCGTCGCGCAGCCGGGCCAGCACCGCCTCGGGGCCGCCCTCGTTCGCCCAGCTCGGCAGCAGGGCGACCAGGGTCGTGCAGCCCGGGGTGTACGGGTAACTGTCGAGGGTGATGTCGCAGCCCTCGGCCAGGGCGGCGTCGAGGAGCGCGAGGAGCTCGGGGGCCCGGCCCTCGTTCTCGCCGAAGTTCATCGTGGCGTGCGCGAGGTGCAGCGCGCAGCCGGCCTCCCGGGTCAGCTCGATCATCTCGGCGTACGCGTCGAGGGCGCGGTGGCCGTAACTGCGGTGGTGGGGGCAGTAGTAGCCGCCGTGTCGCGCCACCACCCGGCACAGCTCGGTCAGTTCGGCGCCGTCGGCGTACATCCCGGGCGTGTAGGTGAGCCCGGAGGACATGCCGACCGCGCCCTGGGCCAGGCCCTCGTCGACGAGCTCCCGCATCCGGTCCAGCTCGGCTGCGGTGGCGGGCCGGTCGTCCCAGCCGAGGGCGTACGCGCGGACCGTGCCCTGGGGGACGAGGTACGCGGCGTTGACGGCGATCCCGCGGCCCCCGTGGGCGCGGTCGAGGCGGTCCAGGTAGCCGCCGACGGTGCGCCAGTCGAAGTCGACGTCGTCCCCGGGACCGTTCCAGCCCGCGATGGCCGTCCTGACCCCGGCGAGGGTGCGGTCGTCGGCGGGCGCGTACGACAGGCCGTCCTGGCCCAGGACTTCGAGGGTGACGCCCTGGGCTGCCTTCGCGCCGTGGTCCGGGTCGCGGAGCAGGGCGAGGTCGCTGTGGGCGTGCATGTCGACGAAGCCGGGGGCGAGGGCGAGGCCGTGCGCGTCGAGCGTGCGGCGGCCGCCGCCCGGGATCCGGCCGATCGCGGCGATCCGGCCCCCGTGCACGCCGACGTCGGCCGTGTACGAGGGCCCGCCCGTGCCGTCGACGACGCGGGCCCCCCGGATGACGAGGTCCATGCGGCCGCGGCCTAGAAGAAGGTGCGGACGTAGTCGGTGACCGTGCCGTCGGCCTCCACGACCGGGATCAGCGGCCACTTCTCGAAGATCGTGCACGGGTGGGACATGCCGAGCGCCACCCAGTCGCCGACCTCCAGGTCCCCGGCGGAGTCGGTCTCCAGCCAGGTGTGCTGGTCGGACAGCTTCACCACGCGGACCCCGGTCGCGGGCCGCTCGGTCCCGTCCACCGCGTCGCGGACGAGCTCGGCCTCCGGCAGGCCCAGGTCGTAGGCGATGTCGCGCTTGCCGGCGTTGACGAACGCCTGCGTGGGGGAGGGGCGGGAGACCACCTGGGTCCACAGCCGGAACGCGGGGCGCAGCCCGCCCTCCTCCGGAATCCGGTTGAAGGGCGTCAGCCGGGTGTACCAGCCGTGGTCGTGGGAGACGTACGCGCCGGAGCGCAGCAGCTTCAAGGCCGGGCGGGAGAGCACGGGGAGCGCGGCGAAGACGTCGGCGACGGCGTCGAACCAGGCGGAGCCGCCGGCGCTGACCACGATCTCGTCCAGGTCCGCGGGGAACCGGCCGGCCCGGTCGAACTCGACGGCCAGGGAGGTCAGGCGGCGCAGGTAGGCGTGGACGCCGTCCTCGTCGGCGCCCGGGACCTCGGCCTCGTACCCGGCGACGCCGACGAGGCGCAGGGTGTCCGCTCCGGCGACGGCGTCGGCGACGGCACGGCAGTCCTCGTCCGTACGGGCGCCGGTGCGGGCGCCCTCGCCGGCGCCGAGCTCGACGACGACGTCCACGACGGCGGGCTGCCCCCGCAGGGCGCGGTCCATGAGCTGCACCCCGCGCACGGAGTCGACGTAGCAGACGAAGCGGAAGGCGGGGTCGGCGGCGAGTTCGGCGGCGACCCAGCGCAGGGCGGCGGGGTCGACGAGCTCGTTGGCGAGGAAGATCCGCCGGATGCCGAAGGCGCGGTAGACGCGGGCCTGGTGGGGGACGGCGGCGGTGATGCCCCAGGCGCCGTGGTCGAGCTGGCGGCGGAAGAGCTGGGGGGACATGCAGGTCTTGCCGTGCGGCGCGAAGGCCAGCGCGTGCCGGGCGGCGTAGGTGCCCAGCGCGGTCAGGTTGTGCTCCAGCGCGTCGGCGTCCAGGGTCAGCAAGGGGGTGGTGAACCCGCCGGTGTACAGCCCGCGGCGCTGCGCGGCGAGCCCGCCCACGGTGAGGCCGGCGGCCTGGGCGTCCGGGGGGAGGCCCTTGAACCGGTGGTCCACCGGTTCGTCGGCGAGGTCCTTGACGGGGTCGCTGGCGGGGTCGCTGGCGCTGGCCATGCGGGTGCCTCCCGGGAGGTGTGTTGCGATGTGCGCAACGGTCGTTGCGGATCGTGCTGCATGCTGTCTAACATCCCGCATGACGACGGGTCAACGTCCCGGGGCTCCGCCCCGGACCCCGCTCCCCGAGCGCCGGCGGGGCTGGGATTGCCGGGGCTCGTCGTGAACGTACGGGAGGGACCGGATGAGCCAGTCGGTGGAGAGGGCGCTCGGCATCCTGCCGCTGCTCGCGCGGGGGCCCGCCGGGCTCGGCGCGGTGGCCGACGCGCTCGGCGTGCACAAGAGCACCGCCCTGCGGCTGCTGCGGACCCTGCACGCCCACGGCCTCGCCTACCGCCAGCCCGACGGCCGCTACCGCCTCGGCGCGAGCCTGTTCGCGCTGGCCGCCGAGGCCATCGAGAACCTCGACGTCCGCGAGATCGCCCACCCCCACCTCGTGGAGCTGAACCGGACCACCGGCCACACCGTCCACCTCGCCCTGCACCAGGACGACGAGGTCGTCTACATCGACAAGGTCGACAGCCGCTACCCGGTCCGCATGTACTCCCGCATCGGCAAGCCCGTTCCCCTCACCGTCGCCGCCGTCGCCAAACTGCTGCTGGCCGACCTCCCCGAGGCCGAGCGGCGGGCGCTCGCGGCCCGGATCGAGTACCCCCGCTACACCTCCCGGTCCACCCCCGACGCACAGGCCTTCCTGCGCGAGCTGGACCTCGTACGGGAACAGGGCTGGGCCACCGACCTCGGCGGCCACGAGGAGTCCATCAACTGCCTGGGAGCGCCCGTGTACGGGCCGGACGGGCGCGTCGTCGCCGCGCTGTCGGTGTCCGCGCCCGGCGTGGTGGTCGCCGCCGAGGCGCTCCTCGAACTGCGGCCCCTGGTCCTGCGCACCGCCGACACCATCAGCCAGGAGTACTCCGGCTCCGGCTCCGATCCGAACAGGGACCCCGCATGAGCGACACGACCGCCAAGACCGCCCTCACCCCCGGCACGCACACCACGCCGCCGGCGAAGTTCTCGCACGGCGTGCGCAAGGGCAACATCCTCCAGGTCGCCGGCCAGGTCGGCTTCCTCCCGCACGTCGACGGGCAGCCGCCGACGCCCGCGGGGCCGACCCTGCGCGAGCAGACCCTCCAGACGCTGGAGAACGTCCGCTCGGTCCTGGAGGCCGGCGGCGCCGACTGGGACGACGTGATGATGATCCGCGTCTACCTCACGGACACGGACCACTTCGCCGAGATGAACGGCATCTACAACGCCTACTTCGAGGAGCAGGGCCTGAAGGAGGCCCCGGCCGCCCGCACCACGGTCTACGTGGGCCTGCCGGCCGGGCTGCTCGTCGAGATCGACGCCCTCGCCGTCCTGGGCTGAGCGGACGCGCCCGGGCGGCGGCCGCCAGGGGGGCGCCCCACCCGGCGCGCGGGAGGGGCGCCCCCCTGGCGGTGAGGCGCCCCGGTCACGTGGCGGTCGGACCGCGGTCAGACCGCGCAGGCCGCGCAGGCCGCCGTCAGGCGCAGTACTGCGCCTCCTTGCCGATCGAGCGGTACATGCAGTCCGCGTTCTCCAGGAGCTGGAGCACGGCCTCCTTGTTGCGCGCCGTCTCGCGGTCGATGACCTCGTCGGGCGGGTAGAAGCCGCCGCCGCCCGCGCTCGACGGGTACATCTCGAAGGTGTAGGCGAAGATCTTCTGGCTGCCCCACAGCCAGTCGTCGATCGTCCCGTCCGTGATGTAGAGGTCGCTCGACTGCTCCGGCGTGTAGCCGTTGCTCGCCGCCATGCCCGTACCGATCTTCTTGAAGACGGCGAGGTCGTCGGCGGTGAGGCCGGGGGCGGTGTCGTTGTACGTCCAGCCGAAGGGCCAGAGCACCAGCTGGCTGTAGGTGTGGAAGTCGATCGAGGCCTTGATCTGCTGCTTGCCGCCGATCACCCGGCTGCGGACGAAGTCGGAGACGACCTTCACCTCGGGCGCCGACTCGGCGGCCGCGCCCCGGTAGGTCTCGGAGCTCTTGCTGCTGCTGGAGCCGCCGCAGCAGCCCCACTTGTAGTTCCAGTTCCGGTTCTGGTCGGTGCCGACGTAGGAGGAGCCGGAGTTGGGCTGGCGGTTCTTGCGCCAGGAGCGGTAGGAGCCGGTGGCGATGTCGTACTCGCCGCCGTCCGGGTTGAGGTCCGGGACGATCCAGATCTCTCGGCCGTTGACCGCGTTGGTGACCCGGGACTCGCTGCCGTACTTGGAGCCCAGCTCCTTGAGCAGGTACAGGGCCATTTCCACGGTCAGGTGCTCGCGGGCGTGCTGGTGCGCGGTGAACAGGACCTCGGGCTCGGCCTCGTCGGTCCCGACGTTGTCGCTGATCTTGATGGCGACGAGGTCGCGGCCCTGGTACGACTTCCCGATGACCCGCTTGCTCATGATCGAGGGGTACTGGGCGATGCGCTGGTCGATCTCCGCGCTGGCCTCGGCGTAGTTGTGGTAGCGGGAGTCGGCCGAGGGGAAGTCCATCGTGCCGGACGCGATCCCGGGCAGCGAGCGGTCGGGCGGCCCGGGGAGGGCCGTGAGCTGGTAGCCGAGCGTGCGCAGGCTCTTGGCCTGCATCGTGTCGGCGCTGACGACGACGGTGTGGTCGTCCACCTCGTCGATCGACACCCCGGTGCGGAGCAGGGCCGTGCGGTCGGCGACCGTGGAGGGCCCGTGGATCCGGTACTGGACGATCGCCTCGTCCTGGGTGGCGGTCGACGGAGCGGCCGGTGGCGAGGCGGTGGCGCTCATTCCGTACGCGGGCGCGCCGAGCGCGAGCGCCAGCAGGGCGGCCGTGACGGCAGCCCTCCGGCGGGTGTGGAGCCGCATGCGTTCTCCTGGGTGGGGAGTGTGGGGGTAGCCGTGCGGACGCGCACAGCGTGCTCTTGTGGCATGTCCTGGTCAAGAGCCCGTCGTGTCGGCCGCACCGATCCGGCCACCCCCACACCTACCGCCTACGGGAGGGCGTGGACCTTCGGACCCACCGCGTTGGACCAGGCGCTACCCGCCTTGGCGTCCCAGTTGGTCGACCAGGTCATCGCACCGCGGAGCCCCGGGTAGGTCTTGGCGGGCTTGAACGTTCCGCAGTTCGTGCCCCGGGCCAGGCAGTCCAGGGCGTTGTTGACGATGGTCGGGGAGACGTAGCCGCTGCCCGCGCCGCTCGGCGAGGCCGGGACGCCGATCCCCACCTGGGAGGGGGCGAGGCCGCCTTCCAGCTGGATGCAGGCCAGCGCGGTGAGGAAGTCCACCGTGCCCTGGGAGTAGACCTTGCCGTCGCAGCCGTTCATCGCGCCGCTGTTGTAGTACTGCATGTTGACGACGGTGAGGATGTCCTTGATGTTCAGCGCCGTCTTGAAGTAGCCGCCGGCCGTCGACTGCATGTCGATGGTCTGCGGGGCCATGGTGATGACCAGCGAGGGACCGGCCTTCTGCGACAGCGAGCGCAGCGCCTGCGTCATGTAGGTCGGGTTGATGCCGTTCTCCAGGTCGATGTCGATCCCGGTGAAGCCGTACTCCTGCATCAGCGCCCAGGCGGAGTTCGCGAGGTTGTTCGCGGAGGCCGAGTCGTTGACCGTGATCGTGCCCTTCTCCCCGCCGACGGAGAGGATGACGGACTTGCCCGCCGTCTTCTTCGCGGCGATGTCGGCCTTGAACTGGGCGACGGTGTAGCCGTTCAGCCCGGCCGAGTCGAGGTTGAAGGTGATGCCGCCCGGCGTGGCCGTGGCGTCGGCGAAGGAGACGGCGATGATGTCGTACTGCGCCGAGACGTCGGAGATCTTCTGGACGGTGGCGCCGTTGTTGAAGTTCTGCCAGTAGCCGGTCAGCGCGTGCTTGGGCACCGACGGGTTCGGGTCGGGGTTGCCGCCGCCCCCGGTGGTGGTCCCGGTCACCGCGGCGGACCGGGGGCCCTCGCCCGCCGCGTTGTGGGCGCTCACCTGGAAGGAGTACGAGGTGGAGGCGGTGAGTCCGGTGATCTGGGCGGAGGGCGACGCGACGGACTGGACGCGGACGCCGTCCTGGTACACGTGGTAGCCGGCCGCGCCGCTCACCGCGTTCCACGAAAGGGTGAGCCCGCTCGCGCTCTGGCCGGAAACGGCGGTCCCCGACGGGGAGCCGGGAATGCCCGGGCCGGGGTCGGTCCCGCCGCCCCCGTCCGGACCGAAGACGCTGAACTCGTCGGCGAAGTAGGCGGGCTGGCCGTACCAGCCGTGCGTGAAGACGGTGACCTGGGTGGTGTTCGGGCCGGTGGAGAAGGTGGTGGAGAGCTTCTGCCAGCCGCCTCCCGAGCCGGGGGTCCAGGTGGAGACGTCCTGGGTGCCGGTCCCGGTCGCGCCGAGGTAGACGTAGCTCCCCTGGACCTGGGTGCTCAGCGTGTACGTCGAGTTCGGCTTGACCGCGACGGTCTGGCTGCAGCGGGCGTTGTCGGACCCGGCCGGGGTGGCCTTGAGGGCGCCGGCCCCGGCGTGCACCGGGGAGGAGACGACGGCGCCGCTCCCGCCGGAACAGGACCAGTTGGCGAGACCGGACTCGAAGCCGCCGTTGCGGGCGACATTGATGTCCGCGGCTTGCGCGGTACCGGTGGCGAGGGCGGTGAGACCGCCGGCGGCGAGCGTGGCGGCGCCCAGCAGGGCGAGGGAGCGTATGCGGTTCACGTGGGCTCCGGTGGGGGGAGTAAAGGGGTGGGGAGGGTGCGGGCCGCGTGGGGGAGGGCGACTGAAGGCCTGCGGTGCCAAGTTGGTCCAGACCAATCTCCGTGTCAAGGGTCTTTGCGATCTGGCTTGAAATGGCCGGAGTGGCGATCCCTGTTGTCCGGGTTTCCGGCCACCTGTGACACGTGCCCGCAGTACGGGAATCGGCAAGGCCCTGCCCTGCCAGGGGCGACGCGGATATGGTGCTGGAGCAAGGGGGAAAGGCGTCGATCGTTTGCGGTCGCGCAGGGTCCGGGCGTACGCGGCGAGCGGGATGCGCGTGCGCGGGACGGCCGTGGAAGCGCCCGGAGGGGCACCGCCCAGCGGTAGCTGGGGGCGTACGGGGTGAACAGGGGGACTCGCGTGCCGACCGCCATCGCTGTCACCAGCGCCGACCTGGTCCTGCCGGCCCCCGACCGGCACACGCCGGGCGCCGCCGTGCTGGACCCGCCCGAGCGGCTCGACCTCGACGGCGCGCTCACCGCGACCGCCGCGCTCCTGGAGCGCCACGGCCACCTGGTCGCCGTCGTGCCGTCCTGGCTGCCCCGCGCCGCCGTCCAGCGGCTGCACACCGTGCGGGCCATCCTGGAAACCGACCGGATAGCACTCCTCGACACCGATCTGCCCCCGCTGGGAACGGCCCTGCTGGTCCGTCAGCTGCGCCAGCTCAGCGTCTTCGACTTCAGCCCCGGGGTCATAGCCTCCGCGGCCCGGCTGCTGTCCCACTACATCTACGCGGGCGCCCTGCTGGGCTCCGTGGCCAAGCTCGACCGGATTCCCGTCGGCCTCAAGGCCCACGCCCGGTCCTGGTCGCCGAGCGCCCAGTTCGCCGTACTCGCCCACCCGGCCCCGCACCTGGCCCGGCTGTCCGGCTCCGGCGGCGGCCGCACCGGCGGCAGCCACGGCGCGGGCCGGGGCACGGGCCACGGTTCGGGTCACGGCGCGGGCCGGGCGAAGGGCTCCGGCGGGGTGGCGGCCGCGCTGCCGGCCGGACCCGAGTTCGCCACGCACCTCACCTTCGCCCGCGGCCAGCTCGCCTCCGACTGGGTCACGGCCGAACTGGCCCCCGCCTGGCAGGTGCAGGGCGTCATGGAGAACCCCCTCCCGGCCGACTCCGCGGGCTGGTGGGGGACGCCGAAGCTGGTCGAGTTCGCCGCCGGCATCCCGGACCCGTCCGTGCTCTACCAGCTGGTCGCCTCGGTCCGCCGGGAGGAGTGCCGCTGGTGCGGCCTCGAACTCATCGGCGACCGCTGCGGCTTCTGCGCCGCACCCCTCACGGCACCGCCCCCGCCGGCCGAACCGGCGAGCACCGCCCGCTCCAGACGCTGACCGACCCGACCGCACGAACGAACGAAGAACGGCGAGGTAGTACGGCTCATGAACTCACGCCAGCGCCGCGGCGTCATCCTGCTGCTCCTGTCGGTCCTCTGCGCACTGGGAGCCTTCGCCGGGGTCCTCGTGGTGATCGGCGACGTCAACTCCAAGGTCGGGGCCGAGGTCGTCGCCTACCGCGCCAAGGGGGACATAGCCCCGTACAGCCCGCTCACGGCGGGCCAGTTCGAGGAAGTCACCATCCCCAGGCGCTGGCTGTCGGAGACGGCCGTCACCGATCTCGGCGCGCTCGACAACAAGATCGCGCTCACCACGCTGAAGAAGGGCTCGCTGCTCCAGGGCGACATGTTCGTCGACCGGCCGCAGCTCCAGCCCGGCGAGCAGGAGATCGCCATCATGATCGACGCGGCCACGGGCGTGGCCGGAAAGATCACCTCCGGGGCCAAGGTCAACATCCTCGCCACCTTCAAGGGCGCCAAGGACACCGATCCCGCGCGTTCGGTGATCATCGTGGCCAACGCCCGCGTCCTGGGCGTCGGCAAGCTCACCGCCCTGGAGAAGAACGCCGACCGCAGCGGACCCGCCGAGGCCGTCCCGATCACCTTCGCCCTGAACACCAAGGACACCCAGCGCGTCGCGTACGCCGAGTCCTTCGCGGAGCACGTCCGCCTGGCCCTGGTCGCCCCCGGAACCGACTCGGCGCCCAGCCCGAGCGACCGCACCTACACCCTCGACGGCGACAAGTGAGGCCCGGCCCGGGCGAAAGGAGAGCGCAATGACCACCCGAATCCTCCCCGCGGTCGGCGACCCGGACGCGGCCCGCGCCATCGTCACGCTCCTCAGCCAGCTCCCCGCCGCCGAGCCCGCCGCCCCCGTGCCCGACTCCACGTCGCTGCTCGACACGCTGGCCCGGATGGCCTCCGAGTCGATCGACGAGCTCCCCGAAGTCGTCCTGGTCCACGAGCGGATCGGCCCCGCCCCGGCCCTGGAGCTCATCCGGGAAGTCGCCCTGCGCTTCCCCGCGGTGGGCGTCGTCCTGGTCTCCTCCGACGCCGGCCCCGGCCTCTTCTCCGCCGCCATGGACTCCGGCGCGCGCGGCCTGATCGGGCTGCCGCTCGCCTACGAGGAACTCGCCGCCCGCGTCCAGGCCGCCGCCCAGTGGTCCGTCGGCGTACGCCGCCACCTGGGCCGCAGCCCCGAGGCCTTCACCGGCCCGGGCGGCCGGGTGGTCACGGTCACCGGCGCCAAGGGCGGGGTCGGCGCCACCTTCACCGCCGTCCAGTTCGCCCTGGCCGCGGCCGCCTCGGGACGGCGCACCGCGCTCGTCGACCTGGACCTGCAGGCCGGGGACGTGGGCTCGTACCTCGACGTGCAGTTCCGCCGCTCCATCGCCGACCTGGCCGGCATCCAGGACATCTCCCCGCGCGTGCTCCAGGACGCGGTCTACGACGACCGCACCGGCCTGGCCCTGCTGCTGGCCCCCGCGGACGGCGAACGGGGCGAGGAGGTCGACGACCGGGCCGCCCGGCACGTCCTCGCCGCCCTGCGCGGCCGCTACGAACTCGTCGTCGTCGACTGCGGCACCCAGATGACGGGCGCGAACGCCGCCGCCGTCGAGATGGCGGACGTCGCCGTGCTGGTCACGACCCCCGACGTGGTCGCCGTACGGGCGGCCAAGCGGATGGTGCGGATGTGGGAGCGGCTCCAGGTGCGCAAGGCGGAGGATACCGCGATGGTCGTCAACCGGTGGAGCAAGCACACCGAGATCCAGCCCGCCCTGATCGAGAAGATCACCAAGACCCGCGCCACCCGGACCCCGGTCCCGGCGGCGTTCAAGGAACTCCAGGCGGTGGTCGACGCGGGCCGCGTCCAGGACCTCGACAACCGCTCCACGGTCAAGCAGGCCCTGTGGACGCTCGCCGGCGAACTGGGCCTCCTCTCCGTCCCGGACGACCCGGCGCAGCCCCCCGGCGGCGCCCTGGCGGTCCGCGCGGCGGGGCCGGTGGCGCGGCTGCGCCGCGGCCGGGAGGGCTGACCGGTGGCCGCCCGGAGAGGCACGCGCGCGCGGGGCGGGGACCGCGGCCAGGTGGCCGTCGAGTTCGTCGGCACGGTCCCGCTGATCCTGCTGCTCGTGGCGGCGGTGTGGGAGTGCGTACTGATCGGGTACGCGTTCTCCCTGGCGGGCAACGCGGCGGACGAGGCGGCCCGGGCGGGGGCGGTGACGGGCGACTCCGCGTGCGCGGCGGCGGCGGGGGAGCACGTCTCGGGGGCGTGGAACCCGCGCGTGGTGTGCCGCCCGGCCGGTGACGTCTACACGGCCACGGTCACGCTCAGCATCCCCGTCTTCTACCCGGGGCTCGACTTCGGCTCGATCGAAGGCAAGGCCGGCGCGGCGATGGAAAGGGAGTGACAGGGTGGAACGGAAGCGGCAGCGGCGCTCCGACCGGGGCCAGGTCGCCATCGAGTACATCGGGTTCGTGCCGATCCTGCTGTTCGTCGCGCTCTGCGGAATCCAGCTCGGCTGGATCGCCTACGTCCACGAGCAGGCCGACACGGCCGCCCGCACGGCGGCCCGCGTCGAAGCCCGCCACGGCAGCGGCGGCGCGGCCGCCGGTGCGGCGGCCGTCAAGGCGAGCCTCGCCCCGGACGTCGTGGTGACCAAGGGCACGGACGCGGTCACCGCCGTGGTGACCATAAAGATCAACTCGCTGGTTCCCGGACTCGGCGTCCCCGACGCCAGGGCCACCGCCGTCATGCCCAACGACGACCCGACGCTCCCGAAGGGCCCCTGACCATGAGCCTGCGTTCCCGGGTCAACACCCCGGACGACCGCCACGGCCCCCGCGAGGACGGCCGGCTCGTCTCCTCCTACCGCGCCAAGCTGCTGGAGGAGATCGACCTCGCCGAGATGTCGGCGCTCGCGCCGGCCGAGCGCCGGGCGCGCCTGGAGCGCGTACTGGGCCACATCATCAGCCGCGAGGGACCGGTCCTCTCCACCGTCGAGCGCGCCCAGCTGATCCGGCGCGTCGTCGACGAGGCCCTCGGGCTCGGCGTGCTCGAACCGCTGCTGGAGGACGCCTCCATCTCCGAGATCATGGTCAACGGCCCCGACCAGATCTTCGTCGAGCGGGGCGGCCGCGTCGAACAGCTCCCGTTGCGCTTCGCCTCGCACGAACAGCTGATGCAGACCATCGAGCGCATCGTCTCCACCGTCAACCGCCGCGTGGACGAGGCCAATCCGATGGTCGACGCCCGCCTGCCCAGCGGCGAGCGCGTCAACGTCATCATCCCGCCGCTCTCCCTGACCGGCGCCACCCTCACCATCCGCCGCTTCCCGCGCGCCTTCACCCTGCACGAGATGATCGGCCTCGGCTCCCTCGACGAGCAGATGCTCCTGCTCCTGTCCGGGCTGGTCCAGGCGAAGATGAACCTGATCGTCTCGGGCGCCACCGGCACCGGCAAGACCACCCTCCTCAACGCCCTCTCCGGGCTGATCCCGGAGGGCGAGCGCGTCATCACCATCGAGGACTCCGCCGAGCTCCAGCTCCAGCAGGCCCACGTCATCCGGCTCGAATCAAGGCCGGCGAACGTCGAGGGCAAGGGCCAGATCACCATCCGCGACCTGGTCCGCAACTCCCTGCGCATGCGCCCCGACCGCATCATCGTCGGCGAGGTCCGCGGCGGCGAGACCCTCGACATGCTCCAGGCCATGTCCACCGGCCACGACGGCTCCCTCGCCACCGTCCACGCGAACAGCGCCGAGGACGCGCTGATGCGCCTGCAGACCCTCGCGTCGATGTCCGAGGTGGAAGTGCCCTTCGAGGCGCTCCAGGACCAGATCAACAGCGCCGTGAACGTCGTCGTCCAGCTCACCCGCTTCGGCGACGGATCGCGCCGCATCACGGAGATCGCCATCCTCGACTCGCACGGCCGCGAACCCTTCCGGATCACCACGGTCTGCCGCTACGTCGCCCAGCCCATGGGGGCCGACGCGCGCGTCCACGGCCGCTTCGAGTACTACCCGCTGCCGCGCCGGATCGCGGACCGCCTCTACATGAACAACCAGCCGATCCCGCAGGCCTTCGGGGTCGCCCTGTCCGACGACCCGCTGACCGCCCGCATCACCCGGACCGCCCTGTGAACCCGACCGTTCTGCTCACCCTCGGCGCCACCCTGCTGGCCTGCCTGTTCGTCATCCTCGGCGTGCACGCGTACGCCGCCGGCCGCGCCCAGCGCGCCGCCCTCGTCGAGCGCCTCACGTCGGCCGGCGCCCCGGAGCCGACGGGCCGGCGCCGCCGCTTCCCCGCGGTGGACCGGCGGCTGCGCCGGACGAAGTTCGGCCGCCGCATCGAGGTGCGGCTGGCGACGACGGGCCTGGACACCACGCCGGGCGAGTTCTTCGTCTACATGCTGCTCGGCGTCGGCGGGGTCTGGCTGATCGCGGCCGCGCTGCTGGCCCCGTTCTTCGGCCCGGTGGCCGGCCTGATCGGGCTCTGGTCGGCGAACGCCTTCCTCACCTGGCAGCGGTCCCGCCGCACCGAGCGGTTCATCAACCAGCTCCCGGAGCTCGCCCGGATCCTGGCCAACGCCACCCAGGCGGGCCTGGCCCTGCGCACGGCCATCGGGATCGCCGCCGACGAACTGGAGGCGCCGGCGGGCGAGGAGCTCGGGCGCGTCGCCGACCGGCTCGCCCTCGGCCACTCCATCGAGGAGTCCCTCGGCGAACTCGCGGAACGCCTCCCGTCCCGGGAACTGGTCGTGCTCGTCTCCACGCTGGTGCTGTCCGCCCGCGCGGGCGGCACGATCGTCGAGAGCCTGCGCAACCTCACCGTGACGCTGGAGCAGCGCAAGGAGACCCGCCGCGAGATCCGTACGCAGCTCTCCCAGGTGACCGTGACCGCGTACCTCGTACCGGCCATCGGGCTCGGCTCGCTGCTGCTGGTGGACATGATGATGCCGGGTGCGCTGGACCGGATGACGGGGGCCTTCATCGGGCAGACCGCGGTCCTGGTCGCGCTCGGCCTCTTCACCCTCGGCTTCGTCCTCATCCGCCGCCTGTCCAAGATCGACGTCTGAGGGGGCCGACGTGATCACTGTTCTCCTGGCCCTGCTCGTGGCGGTGTCCGTCCTCGGCGCCTTCCACGGCATCCGGCTCTACCGCGCCGACGTCAAACTCCCCACCGACCTGGCACTGGCCCTGGAGGTCGGCGCGACGCGCACCACGGCGGTCGGCTCGCTGGTCGACCGGATGGGCATCCGCTGGGCGCCGCTGGTCCTGCGCCTGATGGGCCCGAACCGGGTGGCGCGCAAGCGCCGCCAGATCGACATGGCCGGCAATCCGGCCGGCCTCACCATCGACCGGTACGCCGCGCGCCGCGCCGTGTACGGCCTGCTGGGCGGACTCGGCGCCTTCTCGATGCTGATCAACGGGCAGCTGGTGGCGGCCCTGCTGATGGTCGCCTTCGGCCTGTTCTGGATCGAGGCCGGCCTCTGGTCGGCCATCCGCGTCCGCCGGGACCACATCGAGCGCACCCTGCCGGACTTCCTGGACGTCCTCGCGGTCGTGGTCAGCGCGGGGCTCGGCTTCCGGCAGGCGCTGGACCGCGTGGCGCACAAGTACGAGGGCCCGTGGGCGGACGAGATCCGGATCACCCTCCAGCAGATGGACATGGGCGTCGGCCGCCGCCAGGCCTTCGACGAACTGCGCCGGCGCAACGACTCCGAGCAGGTCGCGCAGTTCGTCACCGCCCTGCAGCAGGGCGAGGAGCTGGGCTCCCCGATCGTGGAGACCCTCATCGCGATCGCCGAGGACATGCGCCGTACGGACGCCCAGAACGCCCGCCGGCGCGCGGCGCGGGCCGTCCCGAAGGCCACGTTCGCCGTCACGATGTTCATGCTCCCCGGCACGCTGATCCTGCTCGTCTGCGGCTTCGTCTACGGGGCGAACGTCGATTTCGGCGCGCTGCTCGGGGGCGGGTGAACCATGGCGGCACTGGACGTCACGCCGGGCGCGGCGCCGGACGGCGCGGGGGCTGGGTGGTGCGCGGCGGCGACCCGCGGGGTGCGGGCGGTGCGGGCGGCGCGGCCCGCCTCCGGGCCGTCGTTCGCGCTCCAGGTCAACGCCCTCCAGGCACTGTGCCGCCAGGTCTTCGCGTTCCGGCTGGTGATGATCGCGCTGGGCGCGCCGCTGGCGCTGGGCCGGACCGCGCCCGGCGGGCCGACGTACCTGGTGGGCGCGGCCGTGCTGGTCACCTCCGTGCTCTCCTACGCCCTGTTCCGCGACTGGGAGCGCTTCGGCCCGCTGCTGCTCCGGCACCGCTGGCTCCTCGTACCGGACATGGCGTTCAGCGGGCTGCTGCTGGTGACGGCGACGCCGGAGTCCCCGCTCGGGCTCGTCGCCGTCTGCACCCCGCTGCTCGCCGGACTGCTCTACGGCTGGCGCGGCTCGGCGCTCTACGCGGCCGTCCAGGGGGTCGCCGTGGCCGCCCTCGCGCACGGGCCGGTCCTGCCGGCCCTGTGCCTCCTGGCGGGCGCGGCGGGGGTGTGCCTGCGCGACCTGCTGTTCCGCTTCGGCGCGGCCGGCCGGGACCTGACCGAGACCCGCGCCCGGCTGGCGGCCGCCGAGGCGGTCCGGGCCGAACGGGAGCACCTGGCACGGGAGATGCACGACTCGGTGGCCAAGACCCTGTACGGGCTGGCCCTGACCGCGGACGCCCTCGCCCGCACCTCCGACCCGGCGGCGGTCCGCCGCCAGGCGGACCTGCTCGCGCAGGCGGCCCGCCGCGCGGCGGCGGAGTCCCGGGAGCTCCTGACGGACCTGCGCCGGGACGCGGAGGCGGGGGCGGAGCCCGTGCCGAGGGCAGGGGCAGGGGCCGGATCAGGGTCGCAGGGGGCGCCGGTGGTGTCGGCGCTCCGCACACTGCTGCGCTCCGCGACGGAGGCGGGGACGGGCGAACTGAAGGTCACGGGCGTGACGCCGCCCGTCCCGTCCCCGGTGGCCCGGCACCTGGTCTCCGTGGCGGCGGAGGCCCTGGAGAACGTACGCCGGCACGCGGACGCGGCCCGCGTGGTGGTGGAGCTGGCGACCGGCGGCGCCG
The DNA here is from genome assembly GCF_055587105.1 of Streptomyces sp. NPDC048461. NCBI lineage: Bacteria > Bacillati > Actinomycetota > Actinomycetes > Kitasatosporales > Streptomycetaceae > Streptomyces > Streptomyces sp. NPDC048461. The sequence continues at coordinate 85,303 of NZ_JBVJGW010000023.1, forward strand.
AACTCACCCTCACCGTCACCGACGACGGCCGCGGCCTGCCGGCCGGCGGGTCCGACCTCGCCGCCCTGCGCGCCGGGGGCCACTTCGGCCTGCTCGGCATGGCGGAACGCGCGGCGGCGATCGGAGCCCGCCTCGGGCTCGGCCCGGGCCCGGACGGCCCCGGCACCCGGGTCCGCCTGACCCTCCCGCTGGCCGCCCTGACCCCGGAGGGGCGCCCGTGACCCCGACCCGCGTCCTGATCGCCGACGACAACCCGGTCGTCCGGGCGGGCCTGGCCGCGCTCCTGGCCACGACGGAGGACCTGACGGTCGTCGCGGAGGCGGTGGACGGCCGCGAGGCCCTGGTCCTGACCCGGAGCCACTCCCCGGACGTGGTCCTGCTGGACGTCCGGATGCCGGGGGTCGACGGCATCTCGGCCCTGCCGCACCTGGTCCGGCTGGCGCCGGTGCTGATGCTGACGTACAGCCAGGAGCCGGACCTGGTCCGGGAGGCGCTGCTCCTGGGCGCGGGCGGGTATCTGGTGCACGGCGAGTTCACGTCCGACGACCTGGTCCGCGCGGTCCGCGACGTCCGCGGGGGCCGCGCCCACTTCACGCCGACGGCGGCCAACGCGTTGGTCACGGAACTCCGGTCCTCTTCGCAACAGCAACGAACTGTGGGACAGTCTTCTGAGCGGATCCACAACTCCGTTGCATTCGGCCTGAGTTCCCGGGAGGTGGAGATCATGGACCTGATCGCGTCCGGGATGAACAACCAGCGGATCGCGGCCGCGTGCTTCATCAGTGAGAAGACGGTCAAGAACCACATCAACCGCATCTTCGCCAAGCTCCAGAGCACCACCCGCAGCGAGGCGATAGCCCGCTGGCTGGGAACCGCCCGTCCAGGAGTGACCGGCCATGGGTAGACAGAGTGCGCAGTGGGTCCGTAATTGGGCCCCGGGACCCTTGGTAACGACCGGTGACTCGCCGTACCGTCCGCAAACCAACAGCGGTACCGGCCCGGGAGGGAACCCCCATGTCACACAGCTCGCTGCTGAAGGCGACCGTCGGTGCGAAGATCCGCCTGACCAGCTGGTCGGACACGACGATCACCCGAATCCGCCAACGCCACGCGAACCTCGACCGAGGCCAGACGGCGTTCGAATACCTGGGCATCATCCTGGTGGTCGTGGTGATCATCGGAGCGATCGTCGGGTCGGGCATCGGCGCGGAGATCACCACGAAGATCAAGAAGGCAGTGACGGACATCAAAGCCGGCTAATGCCCGCGCGCGGAAGGTGCAGGGGCGACCGGGGGCAGGCCTTTCCCATCTACGTCGTGGTGGTGGCGGGTCTGCTCTTCGCTGCGTTCGCCTTCTTCGTGGTGGGCCAGGCCTCGGTCACCCGCAGCGACGCGCAGGGTGCGGCCGACGCGGCCGCACTCGCGGGTGCGAGGGAAACCAGGGACGGGGCGTTGGCCGGTCTCGATCTCGTCGCGTGGAAGCCCGGGGACTGGGAGGAGTTCCTGACGGGGAAATTGCTCACCGGTAACGGTGCCTGCGCCGCGGCCGAGGATTTCGCGGCCAGGAACGGTGCGGAGGCTCAGTGCCAGGCGCTGATCCCCCGTGTCACGGTCGCGGTGGAGACGGAGCGGACCGTGGGCAATTCGGTGGTTCCCGGTACGGACGGCATGCACGGCACGGCGGACGCGACCGCCGTGATCGAGTCCCTCTGCGTACTGGGGTCGGCACCCGCTCCCAGCGCAACACCCACCCCGGGCGGTGGCACACCGTCTCCGACCTCCACGCCGACACCGCCTCCCGCCCCGGACCCCGTCAGGCTGAACTGCAAGGACGGCAAGCGCGTGGAGATCGACCCACTCAAACCCGGATCCTTGCGCGCGCTGGCGCGGAGCCTGTTCAGCGTGCGACTGATCCACTGACAGCGAACGAGAGACAAGGAAGCGTCGTACATGAGCATTCGGCACTTGGTGAAGGCCCGTGGGGGAGCCGCCGCAGTGGTTGCGGTGGTCTTCGCCGTCACGTTGGCCGGGTGTGGTGGAGAGGGCAAGCAGAAGCCGCCTCAGCAGTCCTCGGCACCGCAGTCGAAGGATTCGGGCAGCCCGGCCCCGGCGCCGAGTGCGGAGAAGAGTTCCGAACCCGCGAAGATCCTCGCCACGGTGGAAGGGGCCAGCGGCATGTCCTTGGTGATCAATTCGATGCAACGGGATCCCGGTGGCTTCCTCACCGTCAACGGGCAGATCAAGAACACCGGCAGCGAGTCCTTCGCGGGCACCTCGGCATGGCGCGGCATCGAGCTGAAGGGCACCGGGGAGTCCGTGGCGGGCGCGACCCTGGTCGACAAGGCGGGCAAGAAGCGCTACTACGTGCTCCGAGACACGGAGGCCCGGTGCCTGTGCACGACAGGAATCTCAAGCGTCGGCCCCGGACAGGTGATCCCCTTCTTCGCCCAGTTCCCCGCGCCGCCCGCTTCCACGGGCGAGGTGGAGTTCAGCCTTCCCACCTTCGCCACGGCCACCGTCAAAATCTCCGGGTGAGCTCATGAAAACCAGCCATCGCGCAGCAGCAGCCACGGCGATCTCCGCTCTCGTCATCGGAGCAGCCCACCTGATCGGCGCCACCGCCGCCCACGCGGACGACGTCAAGCCGTCCGTGCCCCCCGGTACCGAGCCGTCCGCGTCCGCGCCCGTCGCGATCGACTCCAACGCCCCCGGGCTGAAGATCCCGCAGGGCGGGACCCTCGCGCCGGTCAAGGTGCTGGACATCGCCGAGGTCGTCGAGGACCTCGGCGGGGAGCAGCGGCGGCAGGAGACCAACCAGACCGTCATGATGGCGCTCCAGTCCGAGGTGCTGTTCCCCGAGAACAGCGCGGTCTTCAACGCGCAGGCCGCCGCCCGGATCCAGGCCATCGGCAACGAGATCAACCAGCAGAAGGCGACCCGCATCCGCGTCTTCGGGTTCACCGACGACCAGGGCAGCTACGAGCACGGCCAGGTGCTGTCCAAGCAGCGGGCCGACGCCGTGCAGTCGGAGCTGGCCAAGACGGTGACCGCCCCCGGCGTCGTCTACGACGTGCGCGGGTACAGCGAGGACTACCCGGTCGCCGACAACAGCACCGAGGAAGGCCAGAAGAAGAACCGCCGGGTGGAGATCACCTTCCCGCGCAGCGAGAAGTAGCGGCCCCCAGCCCTCAGCCCCCGGCCCCTCGGCTCCCGCTTCGGCCCCGGCCGGCCCAGCACCCGCCCCGCCCGCCGCCCCGCCCGCCGGGCCGCCCCGCCCGGCGGCCGGGGCCGGGTGCCCGCTACGCGTCGCGGTGGGCCTGCGTGATGAGGTCCGTCGCGACCTCCAGCGCCGCCTGGCGCGTCTCCTCCGGGTCGCCCTCCACGTGCTGGAGGAACATCATCCCGGCGTGCAGGGTGAAGAGCGCGCTCACGCAGCGGACCTGGTCCGTCAGCGGCCCGTCCTCCGTGCGCAGCAGCTCCACCAGCCGGAACAGCCGCTTCTTCACCGTCTCGCCGATGCTCAGCTCGCGCGTCGTCGCCTGGTTCTCCTGCATGAAGCGGTACAGCGACGCCCCGTCGGCCATGGCCCGGCTGTAGCGCCGCAGCACCTCCCGCTTGGTCTCCAGGGTGTGCGGCTGCTCCTGGGCCCATGCGATCAGCTCGTCGATCGGACGCGTCAGGTCCTCGAACAGGCTGATGATGATGTCTTCCTTGGTCTTGAAGTGGTAGTACAGCGCCGCCTTCGTGACGTCGAGCCGCTCCGCGATCTCGCGCAGCGACGTCTTCTCGTACCCCTGCTCCGCGAAGAGCTCCAGCGCGACGTCCTGGATGCGCTGACGCGTGTTGCCACGGCGCTGCTGCGGACCGCTGCTGGAACTGGTGGTCATTGCTCTCCTCGAAAGAAAATACTTACTTGACGCCCGGCTAGTTACGGGGCTACCTTCCCCCAGTGTAGTGAACTAGCCGGGCGGCAAGTAAGTTCCGGCGGTGCAGGAAGTGCCAGGGGAGTGGACATGAGCGAGACAGTCAAGACGGCGGACACCTCGAAGGAGGTGAAGCCGCGCAGCGTGCGGGTCGTCCTGATGGCGCTCATGATCGCGATGTTGCTGGCGATGCTCGACAACATGATCATCGGCACCGCGATGCCGACGATCGTCGGCGAGCTGGGCGGCCTGGAGCACCTCTCCTGGGTGGTCACGGCCTACACCCTGGCCACGGCGGCCTCCACCCCCATCTGGGGCAAGATCGGCGACATGTACGGGCGGAAGGGTTCCTTCCTCGCCTCGATCGTCATCTTCCTGATCGGCTCCGTGCTCAGCGGCATGGCCCAGGACATGGGCCAGCTGATCGGCTTCCGCGCGATCCAGGGCCTCGGCGCCGGCGGTCTGATGGTCGGCGTCATGGCGATCATCGGCGACCTGATCCCGCCCCGCGAGCGCGGCAAGTACCAGGGCATGATGGCCGGCGTGATGGCCCTCGCCATGATCGGCGGCCCGCTGGTCGGCGGCACCATCACCGACCACATGGGCTGGCGCTGGTCCTTCTACATCAACCTGCCCCTCGGCGCCGTCGCCCTCGCGATGGTCACGGCCGTGCTGCACCTCCCGAAGAAGACCGGACAGGTGCGCCCGAAGATCGACTATCTCGGCGCGGCGCTCCTGACCGTCGCGATCACCTCCACGGTCCTCGTCACGACCTGGGGCGGCACCGAGTACGCCTGGGGGTCCGCCGAGGTCCTCGGCCTGATCGCCGTGGGCGTGGCGTCCACCGCCGCGTTCCTCTACGTCGAGACCAAGGCCGCCGAGCCGGTCATGCCGCTGCACATCTTCCGCAGCCGCAACTTCACCCTCATGTCGGTGATCGGCTTCCTCGTCGGCTTCGCGATGTTCGGCGGCGTGCTCTACCTCCCGCTGTTCCAGCAGTCGGTGCAGGGCGCCTCCGCCACCAACTCCGGCCTGCTGCTCCTGCCGATGCTGCTCTCGATGATGCTCGTCTCGCTGATCGCGGGCCGCGTCACCACCAACAGCGGCAAGTACAAGATCTTCCCGATCATCGGCGGCGCGCTCATGGTCGTCGGGCTCTTCCTGCTCGCGACGATGGACACCGACACCACCCGGCTGATGTCCGGGGTGTACATGGCCGTCCTCGGCGCCGGACTCGGCTTCCTGATGCAGATCACCATGCTGGTCGCGCAGAACAGCGTCGAGATGAAGGACATGGGCGTCGCGTCCTCCTCGGCGACCCTGTTCCGCACCCTCGGCGGCTCGTTCGGCGTGGCCCTGATGGGCTCCCTCTTCACCACCCAGGTCACCGACACCATGCGGGACCGCCTCGGCCCGGAGGCCGCCACGGCCGCCGGCTCCGCCCAGTTGGACGCCGCGAGCCTGGCCAAGCTGCCCGAGGCCGTACGCGACGCCTACCAGCACGCGGTGGCCGCCGGCACCCACTCGGCGTTCCTGCTCGGCGCGGCCATCGCCGTACTGGGCTTCGCGGCCGCCTGGTTCGTCAAGGAGGTCCCGCTGCGCGGCGGCGGCCCCGCGACCCCGGACGCGGACGACGAGCAGGCGGCCCCCGCGCCGCAGGCGACCGCGACCCCCGTCCACTAGTGAACGGCGGCGGCCCCGGCCGCCGTTGCACGGCCCGGCCCCGGTGGAGAACCCCTCCACCGGGGCCGGGCCGTTTCGGCGTACCCGGACGCCCTCCGTTCCGGGTAGGACATCTCACCGTTTCGCTCGGTTTCCCCTGGGCAGGAATTCGTGACGATCAAGGACCAACGTCCCCTTACACGGACTTTAAGGGGCAATCGGCTGGAACCCCTCCACGGAGACGCTCGTCCTGATCCACGGAACGCTCGCAAGGCGATGGGGAGGAGTGGACGGTCCATGGGCTTCATGGCACGCATCACAGAGCAGGGCACCCGGGCCCGAACGGCCGTCGCGGCCACCGCGATCGCCGTGGCGGCGACGGTGTGGGGGGTGTCGACGCTCGTCGGGCCCGGACACGCCCCCGCACACGACATCGCGGGGGACCACGACCCCGCGCGCCCGGGCGGCTCCGGCACCGGCCCCGGAGGCAAGCCGGCGCAGGGGATACCCGAGGGCATGGCCCACGCGTCGGAGAGCGGCGCGAACGCCGTCAACATCACCATCGACGACGGCCCCGACCCCCGCTGGACCCCGAAGGTGCTCGACGTCCTGGCCGAGCACGGGGTGAAGGCGACCTTCTGCATGATCGGCCCCCAGGCCGAGGCCCACCCCGACCTGGTCAAGCGCGTCGCCGCCGCGGGCCACCGCCTCTGCGACCACACCATGAACCACGACACCGCCATGGACAAGAAGCCGGTCGCGTACCAGGAGCAGCAGATCCTGGACGCGAAGAAGCTGATCGAAGCGGCCGCGGGCGGCGCGAAGGTGGAGTACTACCGGGCCCCCGGCGGCGCGTTCACCCCCGACAGCCGGCGCATCGCCGCCGCGCACGGGATGCGTCCGCTCGGCTGGAACGTCGACACGAAGGACTTCGGCAAGCCGGGCGCGGGCGCCATCGTCGAGGCCGTGAAGCGCGAGATCGGCAACGGCCCGACGGTCCTCTTCCACGACGGCGGCGGCAACCGCGCGCAGACCGTCGAGGCGCTCGACGGAGTGCTCGGCTGGCTGGAGCGGCAGGGCCGGCCGACCGGCTTCCCGGTCCGCACCGCCCCCGACGCCCCGAACGCCGTCAACGCCGCCGGCGCCACGGAGCCCGGCGCCGGCAAGGCCTCCTGACACGCCGTCCGGCAGCGGCAGGCCCCTCCTGACACGCCGTCCGGCGGCGAACGGGTGACGGTCGGCCGCCCGGCCCGCCGCCCGGTGTTCCCTGGGTCGCGCACGCCCCCCCCGCGCCCGCCCCGCCACCCCAGGAGGCCCCCGTGATCGAACCGAGCCAGCTCTCCGACCCCGCCGTCCGCGCCTTCGTCACCGCCGTCAACGCGGGCGACCAGGAGGCCTTCCGCGCCGTCCTCACGCCCGGGGCGACCATGTCCGACGACGGGTCGGACCGTGATCTCGCCCAGTGGGCGGAGAAGGAGATCTTCTCCTGCAACGGCCACATGTCCGTCGACTCCGAGTCCGACGGGGGCCGCGCCCTGATCGTCGACTACCGCAACGACACCTGGGGCGAGATGCGCACCGCCTGGCGCTTCACGGTCACCGACGACGGCCGGGTCGACCGCTTCGAGACCGGCCAGGCCTGAACCCTCCCCCTTGACGGAACGGCGCCGTCCGGCCGCGGGCTCCCGTACGGGTGAAAGCGCGCCCGGCGTCGTTCCGGCCCGCCGCGGAAGCCCGTTGGGCCCGGCATGAAGCGCACCCGCATCGCCGCTCTCGCCCTCGCCGCAGCCACCGCGGCCCTCGCCCCCGCCCTCGGCCAGGCCGCCACCGCCGCCGAGGGGACGGCCTTCCTCCAGGACCCCGCCGGCGGGGAGAAGTCCATGAAGTCCATGTGGACCAAGGACGAGATGCACAAGGTGGAGGGCCAGTTCCGCTTCCACCCCGGGATCCAGTACAAGACGGTCACCAAGCCCGGCCCCTCGGGCGCGCCGGAGTGGGAGCGCAAGGTCGCCGACCCCAAGACCCTGGCGTGGCAGCCGTCGTACGAGTTCGCCTGGTCGGTGTCGGACTCCACGCTGGTCAAGAAGGCGCTCACCACCAAGGAGGGCAAGCACCCGATCGTCGTGCACGCCGTGCTGCGCACCGCGAAGCGGGCCGTGGCGGGGGAGGTCCGCGAGGAGCTGACGGGCAGCGCGGCGACCGGCCGCAAGAAGGTCGCGGGAGCCAGGCGGATCGCCTGCGACACCGGTGAGTACACGGTGGAGTGGTCGGTCACGCGCTCGGGCTACGGGACGCTGACGGGAACCCTGCGCTGGGACTCCAGCTGCGAGGAGTACCGCACCGCCTTCTCCGCCGACCACGGCAAGCAGGGCTGACGCGGGCCGCGGGCCGCAGGAGCGGGCCGGGCGGGGCCGGATGGGCCCGGCGGGTCCGGGGGAGGCGGGGGCCGGCCGCCCCGCGCACCTTGTGGGTGCTCGGCGGGCGACTGGGCCGACGGCCTCGGATCGAGTGCCGTACTGGCCATCGTGCCGCACGGGATGGCGGGCGGCACGGGGCGAAGGTCCCTTCCCGCAGGGGCCTTCAGTGCTTCTTTACCGCCTCGTTCGCCTGGGCGGCGATGTCCTCCAGCACGGCCTTCGGGTCGCCGGTCGGCTCCACGGCCCGCCCGATGTTGCGCTTGATGGTGTCGCTGACCTTCACCCAGGACGGGTCGTTCACCGGGTAGAGCTGGGCGCCGCGCAGTGCGGTGAGGAACAGCTGGTCGTTCGTGTCGAGGCCGCCGCCGGCCGGGGTGCGCGAGGCGGAGACCGTGGACGGCAGCAGGTGGTAGCGGCCCGCGAAGTCCATCAGGTTCTTGTCCTGGTACACGAAGTCCAGGAACGTGCCGATCTCCTCGCGATTGCCGTTCTGCTTGAACGCCATCATCCAGTCGGCGACGCCCACGGCCGGCGTGCTCTCCCCGGCTCCGAGGGTGTTCGACACCGGCATGTCGACGGTGCCGACCGTGATGCCCTTGCCCCGCGCCTCGTGCGCGAGCGAGGGGTAACCGTTCAGCATGCCGACCTCGCCGCGCAGGAACGCGGCGAAGGCGTCGGCGCGGTTGAGCTGCCCGGGCGGAGTGGGGCCGACGAGTCCCGGCGTGACCAGGTTGTCCTTGACCCACTGCCAGGTCTCGACGTTCTGGTCGGAGGCGAGGCTGTAGTTGCCGCTGCTGTCGGCGTAGCCGCCGCCGTTGCTCAGCTCCCAGATCATCGCCTCCGCGTGCGCCTCCTCGGGGCCGAGGGGCAGCGCGAACGGGTACTTCACGCCCTTGTCCTTGAGCGCCTTCGCGGCGCTCTTGAGGTCGGCCCAGGTCTTGGGCGCGGCCACGCCGGCCTTCGTGAAGAGCGCCTCGTTGTAGAACAGCAGGCGGCTGCTGGCCACGAAGGGCAGGCCGTACAGGGTGTTCCCGACGGAGCCGGCCTCGGCGAGGGGCTGCAGGAAGTTCGCCTCGGCGGTGACCGAGAGGAGCTCGTCGGCGGAGTAGAGCTTGCCCTGCGCCGCGAAGTCCGAGTAACCGCCCATGAGGGCCAGGTCCGGGGCCTTGCCCGCCTTGACCATGCGGGTGACCTCGCGGTCGATGTCGGTCCACGGCAGGAGCTTCACCTCGACCTTGATGCCGGGATTGGCGGCGGTGAAATCCTCCGTCACCTTGTCCCAGAAGGCCTTGGAGCTCGTGGCCGGGGTGTCGCCGTACTCGGCGGCCACCAGCCGCAGCGTGCCGTCCGCGTCGGCACCGTCGTCGGACAGCCCGCATCCGGCCACGGGTATCAGCAGACCGAACACGACCGTGGTGGCGGCCGCGCTGAAGATTCTTCGTCGCACGGGTGTATTCCCCTGATCTTCTTTTGGATCGCGTTACTACTTATGAGTTACTCCGGGTCGAGGTGTCCCTCCATGGCCCGTTGGCCGGAATTCTCTCCCGAGGGAGGGGTGGTTGATTCCATTGGGGGCGTCTTTGTGGTCAATGCTCCAACTGGGGCTTTTCCGACTGGTGTTTTCCGATATGTGATCAACAATTCGGACGCGCGTAGACATGCCGAAAAGCCCGTTTCCTGTCACGGAACGGGCTGTCGGGCGGGGGAGCGTTAGCTCAGTAGCTCAGTAGCTCAGTAGCTCAGCGGCTCAGTCGGCGAACTCGCCGGCGTACGGGTCGGGCTCGCCCGTCTCCGGGTTGCGGCCCTCCTGCCACCGGCGCTGGGCCTTCCTCCAGTGCACGAAGCTGAGGTGGCCGCCGTCCCAGAAGGTGATGCTGACGGGGCTCACGTCGAACTCGTCCGAGCAGAGCCGGTAGAGGAACTCGGCCATGCCGTACGGATACACGGCGAAGGAATCGGCCGTGTGCCGCCCGCACACCAGGACCGGCCACCGGTTCGGGTCGGGGTCCGAGGTCAGCCAGCACAGGATGTCGGACCCGCCGGTCACGCCCCAGGCGACGATCGCCTCCGGGTCCACGTCGAAGGCGGCCCGGCCGCCCTCGGCCTCCCAGACCTGCCGGGCGTTGCCGGTCTCCTCCGCCATCTGGGCGGGATCCCACTGGAGCCCCGGCTTGGGCAGCGGCAGCAGGATGCTGGCCTCGCCGTTGATCGAGCCGGCGCCGTAGCGGCCCATGAAGGCGATGAAGTCCGCCGGGAACCGGGTACCCCACACCGCCTCGGCCGCCGGCCAGTCGATGTCCTCGTCGGCGCCGTGCGTCGCCGGCATGATCTGCTCCAGCGCCTTGATCCGCGCGTTCTCCGTCATGCCGCTCCCCTGCCACCCCAGCTCAACCGCCCCAACCTACCGCCGCGCCGGATCAGCGCCTACCCGGGCGTGAGACGCCCGGGTACGTCCACCTTCACGGTGGTACCGACCGCCAGCCCCCAGCCGGCCATCGCCCCCGCCGCCGCCTCCAGCACGTGCCGGGAGCGCAGCCGGGGCAGCCCGAGCCGGCCGGGGCGCATCGTGACCACCGCGAGCACCCGCAGGTGCCGGTCCAGGTGGGCCACGTCGATCGGGAACCGCATCCGGAACGTGTGCACGCTCGCCGCCGGGGTCAGCAGCAGCGCCCCCTCGACGCCGTCCCGCCCCAGCAGGCCGCGGGTGCGGGCCCGGTAGGAGGCGGCGATCTCCAGGGGGACCGCCGCGTCTCCGACCCGGAGCGTGGCCGTGCCGTCGTGCCAAGTCGCCATGGCGGCACCTTAGGTGGTCGCGGTTCCGTCCAAGGGTGCGGGTCCCGTCCGGGGGTCCCGTCCCGGTTGCGGGTGCGGGCCTCACGCGCCAGCGGGGCCGGAGGCGGGTGCGCTCTGGCGGGTCGGGGCGGGCGGCCCTACCGTTCGGCGGATGGGTGTGGTCGTGATCGTGCTTGCCGCCGCGTACGGGCTGGTCGCGGGGCTGTTGCTGCCGCGCGCCGCGTACCGCCTCTCCGTCGGCCCGGGGGACCCCTGGCGGGACCGCTGCCCCGAGGGGCACCCGCTGTACGGCTGGCTCGGTCCGGCCCGCTGCGCGCCGCGCCGGAGCCGGACCGGGGAGCCCGCGGGCGTCCCGGCCGGACCCGCCGCGCCCGGTCCGGGAGGGGCCGCCCCGGCCGCGGTCGCCGTGGCGCACCGGTACGGGCGCCGGGGCGCTCCGCTCGCGGTGCTGGGCGGGGTCGTGTGCGCCGCGGCGGGGGCCGCCGCGGGGTGGCGGCCCGAGGCGTGGGCGTTCGTCGGGCTCGCGCCCGCCGCCCTGCTGCTCGCGCTCGTCGACCGGGCCGTGCACCGGCTGCCCGACGTACTGACCCTGCCGCTCGCCGCCGCGACCGCGGCCCTGCTCGGGGCGGCCGCGGCGCTGCCCGGCGCCGCGGGCTCCTGGCGGCTCGCGCTGCTCGGCGGCGCCGCGCTCGCGGGGGCGTACCTGGTGCTGTTCCTGGTGAACCCCGCCGGGATGGGCTTCGGCGACGTCAAGCTGGCGCTCTCCCTGGGGGTCGCTCTTGGGTGGTACGGGTGGGGGGTATGGGCCGCCGGGGCCTTCCTGGGCTTCCTCTACGGGTCCCTGTACGGCCTCGCCCTTGTCCTGCGGGGCTCCGCGACCCGCAAGCAGGGCTTCGCCTTCGGACCCTTCATGGCGGCCGGAGCTCTCACCGGATTGCTGCTGGGCGGTTTCGGAGCGTAGTCGTGGCGCGGCAATGCACGCATCACGCTTTACGAAGGGTTATGGTGGAACCCCCCCCTCGGGCCGGTCCGTATCCCCCCCACGGACCGGCCCGTTTTTTGTTTTCCGCGCCCCGGGGCCCGGCCCCCGGCGAAGACGCAGGTCAGCCTCGCTGGGCCCAGAGGTTGGTGCCGGGGGTGGACACCGCGAAGGAATCGATCTCCGCCAGCTCCGCCGCCGAGAGCGGCGCCCCGGCGAGCGCGGCCACGTTCTCCTCCAGCTGCCGCACACTCGACGCCCCGATCAGGGCCGAGGTCATGCGCTCGTCCCGGAGCACCCACGTCAGCGCCAGCTGCGCCAGCGACTGACCGCGCCGCGCCGCGATGTCGTTCAGCCCGTTCAGCCGGCGCACCACGTCGTCGGACAGCAGGTCCGGGTTGAGGGACTTGCCCTGCGTGGCCCGCGAGCCCTCCGGGATGTCCTTGAGGTACTTGCCGGTCAGCAGCCCCTGCGCCAGCGGCGCGAAGGAGATGCAGCCCATGCCGTTCTCCTCCAGGGTGTCCAGCAGCCCGTCCTCCTCCGTCCAGCGGTTGATCATGGAGTACGAGGGCTGGTGGATCAGCGGCCGCACCCCCATGCCGCGCAGGATCCGGGCCGCCTCGGCCGTCTGCTCCGCGGTGTAGGAGGAGACGCCGACGTACAGCGCCTTGCCCTGCGAGACCGCGGACGCCAGGGCGCCCATGGTCTCCTCCAGCGGGGTCTCCGGGTCGAAGCGGTGCGAGTAGAAGACGTCCACGTAGTCGACGCCCATCCGCTTCAGCGAGGCGTCCAGGGAGCCGAGCAGGTACTTGCGGCTGCCCCACTCCCCGTACGGACCCGCGTGCATCAGGTAGCCGGCCTTCGTCGACAGCACCAGCTCCTCGCGCAGGGACGCGAAGTCCTGCGCGAAGATCTTGCCGAAGTTCAGCTCGGCCGAGCCGGGCGGCGGACCGTAGTTGTTGGCCAGGTCGAAGTGGGTGACGCCGAGGTCGAAGGCCCGGCGCAGGATCGCCCGCTGGGACTCCAGGGACTTGTCGTCACCGAAGTTGTGCCAGAGGCCGAGGGAGATGGCGGGGAGCTTGAGGCCGCTGTGGCCGGTGCGCCGGTACTCCATGGAGTCGTAGCGAGAGGGCTCTGCCCGATAGGGATTGGTATCAGTCACGTTGTCCTCCCTATCACGGAGTTGTGACAGACCGAGTTGGGTACCCCTCCCCACCTCGCAGTAATGTGGCGCACTCGGGGGACCGCAATTCGCACGGGGGCATTGCACGGAGGGGCTGGAAGATCGTGAAGCTGCGCGACCTGGTGTACAGGCTCTACGCACGCCGGGTGGAAGGCCGCCTCGACCATGACGCGGCGCCCAAGCACATCGGCGTCATCCTGGACGGGAACAGGCGCTGGGCGAAGGCGTCCGGAGGCACGACGGAGCAGGGCCACCAGGCCGGAGCCGACAAGATCTCCGAGATGCTCGGCTGGTGCACGGAGACGGACGTCGAGGTCGTCACGCTGTGGATGCTCTCCACGGACAACCTGGACCGGCCGGAGGTCGAGCTCCGCCCCCTGCTCAACATCATCGAGAACACCGTGCGGGGCCTCGCCGCGGACGGCCGCTGGCGCGTCCACCACGTCGGCAACCTGGACATCCTGCCCGGGCAGACCCAGACGGTCCTCAAGGAGGCCGAGCAGGCCACGCACGACGTCAACGGGATAACGGTCAACGTCGCCGTCGGCTACGGAGGCCGCCAGGAGATCGCCGACGCGGTCCGCTCGCTGCTCCTGGAGCACGCGCAGAAGGGCACCTCCTTCGAGCAGCTCGCCGAGATCCTGGACATCGACCACATCGCCGAGCACCTCTACACGCGCGGCCAGCCCGACCCGGACCTCGTGATCCGCACCAGCGGCGAGCAGCGGCTGTCCGGATTCATGCTCTGGCAGAGCGCGCATTCGGAGTACTACTTCTGCGAGGTCTTCTGGCCGGCCTTCCGAAAGGTCGACTTCCTCCGGGCCCTGCGCGACTACGCCGCCCGTCACCGGCGGTACGGGACCTGATCCCACCGGGACGGCCGTCACCCCCTCGGCGCATTCCCGACCCCGACACGCGCTTCCCGCGAAGCCTTCACCAGGGATTCACCGAGCGTCCGTCATATGCCATGGCATGGCCTGGCCTGATCGGGGAATATCCCTTTCAGGTCGATGCCCGATCCACGGGTGTCGAGTCTCAGCGGACGGCATGGGGTCGTCCGCCCGGGAGGCCCTTTGCACCAGGACGCGCGTGCGGTTCGCACGGTCGGACGGGAGGGCCGGAAATCGGCCCTGGCATGGGTGCCGATGACCGGTCCGGTCTTCATGGCCCGACCTCTTCCGAGGGGGTACGTCCTTCCGTGGTGACCAGCACGAAGCGCCGCCTGCCCGACAGGCGGACCTATGTCCTCGACACCAGCGTCCTGCTGGCAGACCCCAACGCGATCTCCCGCTTCGACGAGCACGAGGTCGTGCTCCCGATCGTGGTGATCACCGAGCTGGAGGCAAAGAGGCACCATCCCGAACTCGGCTACTTCGCGCGCCAGGCCCTCCGCCTGCTCGACGACTTCCGGGTTCGGTACGGACGTCTCGACGCACCCATCCCGCTGGGCGATCTGGGCGGCACCCTGCGCGTCGAGCTCAACCACTCCGACCCCAGTGTCCTGCCCGCCGGCTTCCGGTTGGGGGACAACGACTCGCGGATCCTCGCCGTCGCCCGCAACCTCCAGGCCGAGGGGTTCGACGTCACGGTCGTGTCGAAGGATCTCCCGCTGCGCATCAAGGCCTCCTCCGTGGGGCTGATCGCCGAGGAGTACCGCGCGGAGCTCGCGATCACCGACGCCGGATGGACGGGGATGAGCGAACTCGCCCTGTCCGGGGAGCAGGTGGACCTCCTCTTCTCGGAGGAGCGGCTCTACGTCCCCGAGGCGGCGGACCTGCCCGTGCACACCGGGCTGGTCCTCCAGTCCGAGCGCGGGAAGGCGCTGGGCCGCGTCACGGCGGACGGGAACGTGAAGCTCGTACGGGGCGACCGCGAGGCCTTCGGGCTGCACGGCCGCAGCGCCGAGCAGCGGATCGCGCTCGACCTCCTCCTCGACCCGGAGATCGGGATCCTCTCGATGGGCGGCCGGGCCGGCACCGGAAAGTCGGCACTGGCGCTCTGCGCGGGCCTGGAGGCCGTGCTGGAACGGAGGCAGCATCAGAAGGTGATGGTCTTCCGGCCGCTGTACGCGGTCGGTGGGCAGGAGCTCGGCTACCTGCCCGGGGACGCGTCCGAGAAGATGAGCCCCTGGGCGCAGGCGGTCTTCGACACCCTCTCGGCCGTGGCCGGGCGGGAGGTCATCGAGGAGGTGCTGAACCGCGGGATGCTGGAGGTCCTGCCGCTCACCCACATCCGCGGCCGCTCGCTGCACGACGCCTTCGTGATCGTGGACGAGGCGCAGTCGCTGGAGCGCAACGTCCTGCTGACCGTCCTGTCCCGGATCGGAGCCAATTCGCGGGTGGTGCTCACCCACGACGTGGCCCAGCGGGACAACCTCAGGGTCGGCCGGTACGACGGAGTGGTCGCCGTGGTCGAGAAGCTGAAGGGGCATCCGCTCTTCGCGCACATCACGCTGACGCGTTCCGAGCGGTCCCCGATCGCGGCGCTGGTCACCGAGATGCTCGAAACCCTCTGACCTCCGGAGGGCGACGAGAAGGGTCAAAAACCCCATAGCGGGAAGGCGAGTTGACGCCGTCCGGCAAAGGCCGAGGAGCCTAGCCGGGCGGCGTCGCGCTGAACAGCCCTTTGGTGAAAACAGTGGTGACATGCCAGGTGTGACCTTTCCCACGCAGTGGAGAATTGCCCTGTGCCGCCGCGGTCCGGCAGAGTCTGGTTTCCGTCAGGCCCCGCATACGGCACACCTGTATCTCCCGTGAGGTACGCGCAGCACCACAACTCCACACTTGATGCCGTATGCCGCCCGGATTCACACGGCAGCCCCCGCAAGGGAGTTGCCCACGGGCCAGCGTCTCCAGCGACCGATGCACCACGGAGGCCAGTGTCGAGGGGCACTCTTGCGCCCGCCCGGTCCTGCGGACGCTGCTGGAAGGACACCATGTGAGTCGGATCTCGGTCCGGGGGTTCGCAGTGGCATCGGCCACGGCGGTCACCACCGTGGGCGCAGTCGTGGGAGTCGCCGCGGGCGACCCCACCACGAACGATCTCGAGACGACCGCGTCGGGCGCGACTCTCCTCACAGACATCCCGGTCGGCGACCAGGCACAGGTCCAGAGCGCGTCCCTGACGCAGCAGGCCGACGCCATCGTCCACGCCGCCGACACCGACGCCAAGCGGTCAGCCGAGGAATCGGCGCGGATCCAGGCCGCCGAGACCGCCAAGACCAAGAAGGCGGAAGCGGAGAAGGCCGAGGCGGACAAGAAGGCCGAAGCCGACGCCAAGGCCAAGAAGGACCGCGAGGAGAAGGAGCAGGTCGCCAGCCGCTCCGCCGCCCGCGACGCCGGCGACTTCGCGCCGCAGAGCTCGTACACGGTCGCCCAGGTCAAGGCCATCGCACAGCAGATGGTCCCGGCGAGCCAGTTCCAGTGCTTCTCGAAGATCATCAACCAGGAATCCACCTGGAACTACAAGGCCGTCAACTCGTCCTCGGGCGCGTACGGTCTGGTCCAGGCGCTCCCGGGCTCGAAGATGGCCTCGGCCGGTGCCGACTGGCGCACCAACCCCGCCACGCAGATCAAGTGGGGCCTGAACTACATGGAGGACCGCTACGGCGGCCCCTGCCAGGCCTGGAGCTTCCACCAGGCCAACGGCTGGTACTAGGCGCCGACACCGGCCCCGCCCGACTCCGGGAAGCCCCGCACCGTCCTACGGTGCGGGGCTTCCCGCGTGTACGGTCGGATGTCTGTGACCAGTGGGGCGGGGAGAGGAACGACATGTCGAAGTGGGCAGGCTGGCTCGGCCGGCTCGGGAACAGGCTGAACCGGATGGAGGCGGCGCTCGACGAGCGGCGCGCCGAGGTGGAGGCCGAAACCCGGGGCGACCTGCCGCGCCCCGCCGCGTCCGCCCCGTCCCGCACCGAGGCGCACGGGCACGCCGTCGCGCGGTCCGCCCCGGAACGTCCCGACCCGGTGACCGTGGTCCCGTGGGGCGTGCGGGTCGCCGCCGAGGTCAGCTGGCGCCTGCTGCTCCTCGCCGGGATGCTCTGGGTGCTGATGAAGGTGATCAGCGAAGTCCGCCTGGTGGTCCTGGCCTTCGCCGCGGCCCTCCTCGTCACGGCGCTGCTCCAGCCCTTCGTGGTCCGGCTGCGCCGCCTCGGCCTGCCCCGGGGCCTGGCCACCGCCGTCACGGCGATCCTCGGCTTCGTCGTCATCGGGCTCGTCGGCTGGTTCGTCGTCTGGCAGGTGATGGACAACCTCGACGACCTCTCCGACCGGGTCCGCGACGGCATCAACGAGCTCAAGCTGTGGGCACTGGACAGTCCGTTCCACGTGACCGAGAAGCAGATCAACGACATCGCGAAGAACCTCAGCGAGACCATCGGCACCAACACCGAGGAGATCACCACCGCCGGGCTGCAGGGCGTGACGGTGCTCGTCGAGGTCCTGACGGGCATGCTGCTGGCGATGTTCTCGACGCTCTTCCTGCTCTACGACGGCAAGCGCATCTGGACCTGGGCGCTCGGCCTCGTCCCCGCACCGGCCCGCCCCGGCGTGGCCGGAGCCGGACCGCGCGCCTGGCGCACGCTGACCGCGTACGTCCGCGGCACCGTCCTCGTCGCGCTCATCGACGCCATCTTCATCGGCCTCGGGCTGTACTTCCTCGACGTGACGATGGCCGTGCCGCTCGCCGTCTTCATCTTCCTCTTCGCCTTCATCCCGCTCGTCGGCGCCGTCATCTCGGGCGCCCTCGCGGTGGTCGTGGCGCTGGTGACGCAGGGGCCGTTCATCGCGGCCATGGTCCTGCTCGTGGTCCTGGCGGTGCAGCAGATCGAGGGTCACGTCCTCCAGCCTTTCATCCTGGGCCGCGCGGTACGGGTGCACCCCCTCGCGGTGGTGCTCTCGGTCGCGGCCGGCGGGCTGATCGCGGGCATCGGCGGGGCCGTGGTCGCCGTACCGCTGGTCGCCGTCACCAACACGGCGGTCGGGTACCTGAGGGCGTACTCGCGCGACCAGCAGCTGGCCGGCGCGGCGCCCGTGGGGCCCGGGCCGCACGGGGCGACGGCCGTGGACCGGGAACCGGACGAACCGGCGGACGGCCGGGTCTAGCGGCAAGCAGGGGGGACGGGGAAATGATCAGCGAGCCCGAGCTCGACGGGGAATGGGAGTCCGCACGACCGGCCGAAGCGGCGGAGCACGACCCGCCGCCCGGACGGGGACCCGGCCGGCCGTGGGGGTGGGTCGCGGCGACCGCGGTGGCCACCTCCGTGCTGTGGGGAGCCGGCCTGTACGCCTTCGGGGACCGGCTGGCGCAGCCGGAGATGCGCTACCGGGCCACGGACAACCTGTGCGAGCAGTTCACGGCGGAGGCGCTGCGCCCGGTCCTGCCCACCCTGTCGAGCTCGACGGGCCCGCACCGGGAGAGCCGCCACCCCGCCGTCGACTGGGCGTCCTGCAACCGCTCCGACGGCGGAGCCGCGGGGTCGGACAACTTCATGCTGCAGGCCGAGGTCGAGCTCCACAAGAAGACCGACCCGGACGCCGAGTTCGACGCCGGGGGGCAGGAGGACTGGATGTTCGGCACCCCGGAGGGGGGCATGTCCTGGGAGCCGGTGGCCGGTCTCGGCGAACGGGCGCTGATCAACGCGCGCGGGGAAGGCTCCGACGTGCACCTCAAAGTGCGCGACGGGGGCGCCGTGTTCACCGTCCGGCTGATCTGGATCGGCGGCCCCGCACCGGACGTCGACGCGCCGCAGGAAGGGCAGGACGGCGGGGCGAAGGCCGATCCGCGGCCCGACCGGAAGGCACTGGAGGCGGCGCTGACCAAGGACGTGCGGGCGCTGATGGCGGCGCTGCGGACGTGACGACCGCGGGGGGAGAGCCGTGATATCGGAGCCCGAGATCGACGGGACGTGGGACGACGGCGGCAGCGCCGCCCGGGAGGCCGCCGCCGGACCGTACGGGGCGGGCACGGCCGCGGCCGTACGGGGCCGGCCCTGGTGGTGGGCGCTGGGCGGGGCGGTGGCCGCCTCCGCGGTGTGGGCCGCCGTCCCGGGCCTGGAGGACCGTGGTGGCGAGGGGCCGCCGCCGCTGGCGCACCGCGTGAGCCAGGACCTGTGCCGGGAGGCGCCGTTGTCCGCCCTGGCGCGGGTCGCGGGGGCTCTCGGACCGGCGGCGCCGAGTCTGGGTGAGGGCCCCGCGGGCGACTGGGCGTACTGCTCCTACACGTCCTCCGCGATGGACGCCGACGCCGGGGACGTGGTGTACGGGGCCGAGCTCCTCGTCGAGCTGCACCGGAAGACCGACCCGGAGGCGGAGTTCGCCGCCGGACCGGGGCTCACCCCGGAGCTGCGCCGCGGGGCCGTGCGGTACGAAGAGGTGGCCGGAATCGGCGAGCGGGCCCTGATCACCGACTCCGTCGGGGACCAGGGGCCACAGCTCCACGTCCTGGACGGCGGCGCGGTCTTCACCCTCTCGGTGGACTGGGCGACGGGGCCGGACGGCGCCCCGCCGGACGACGACGCGATCAAGGCGGCCATGATCGAGGACGTACGGGCCCTGATGGCCGTGCTGAAGAGCTGACCGCCGCCCGTGAGCGCACGCACGCGAAGGACCCCGCTGCCGGGATCGGCGGCGGGGCCCTCGCATCGTGCGGTACTGCGTCGTGAGGTGCTGTGTCGTGCGGTGCGGACCTACTCGGCGGCGGTGGCGGCGGCCAGCGCCGCCTCCCCGTCGAGGGTGACCGCGACGGCCTGGATCACCGAGGCGATCTTGAAGGCCTCCTGGACCGTCTCGCGGTCGACGCCGGCCTTGCGCAGGACCTGCTCGTGCGAGTCAAGGCACTGGCCGCAGCCGTTGATGGCCGAGACGGCGAGCGACCACAGCTCGAAGTCGACCTTCTCCACGCCCGGGTTGCCGATGACGTTCATCCGCAGGCCCGCCCGCAGCGTGCCGTACTCCGGGTCGGAGAGCAGGTGACGGGTGCGGTAGAAGACGTTGTTCATCGCCATGATCGCGGCAGCGGACTTGGCGGCCGTGTACGCCTCCGGCGACAGGTTCGCCTTCGCCTCGGGCTCCAGCTCACGCAGGACCTGCGGGGAGCGGGCGGCGATCGCGCAGGACAGGACCGTGCCCCACAGCTGCTGGGCGGGCAGGTCGCTGTTGCCGATGACCGAGCCGAGGTTCAGCTTCAGGTCCTTGGCGAAGTCCGGTATGGCGGACTTGAGGGAGTCGAGGGACATCCGTCACTCACCGGCCAGCAGCGAGCCGGCGTCGAGGGTGCCCTCGCCCTTGTTCCAGTTGCAGGGGCACAGCTCGTCGGTCTGCAGGGCGTCGAGGACCCGCAGGACCTCCTTGGGGTTACGGCCCACGGAACCGGCGGTCACCATCGTGAACTGGATCTCGTTGTTCTGGTCGACGATGAAGACGGCGCGCTGGGCGAAGCCGTCCTCGCCCTGGACGCCGCACGCCTGCATGAGCTCGTGCTTGGAGTCGGCCAGCATCGGGAAGGGCAGGTCACGCAGGTCGGCGTGGTCCTTGCGCCAGGCGTGGTGCACGAACTCGGAGTCGCCGGAGACGCCGAGGACCTGGGCGTCGCGGTCCAGGAACTCCTCGTTCAGCTTGCCGAAGGCGGCGATCTCGGTCGGGCAGACGAAGGTGAAGTCCTTCGGCCAGAAGAACACCACGCGCCACTTGCCCTCATAGGTCTTGTGGTCGATCTGGGTGAACTCGCTGCCGGCCTCGAGCGAGACGCAAGCGGTCAGATCGTAGGTGGGGAACTTGTCGCCGACAGTGAGCACGTGCTCTCCTTGCGCATCGGGAAGTGACCCTTTTGGGGGCTTTCCCAGGGGGTTGGACGGATCTCACATGCTGACACAGCTGCATTGATTACGGAAATAGCTACTCTTGTGTCGAGTGATCGGAGGTGCCTATCAGTGGCTATCGGTAACAGGGGCGTGAAACAGCCGACCCTGGCGCAGCTGCGCGCCTTCGCGGCGGTCGCCGAGCACCTGCACTTCCGGGACGCGGCGGCGGCCATCGGCATGAGCCAGCCCGCGCTGTCCGGATCCGTCTCCGCGCTGGAGGAGACCCTCGGAGTGCAGCTGCTGGAGCGGACCACCCGCAAGGTGCTGCTGTCCCCGGCCGGCGAGCGGATCGCCGCCCGGGCCCGCGGCGTACTGGACGCCGTGGGCGGGCTGCTGGAGGAGGCCGAGGCCGTACGGGCCCCCTTCACCGGGGTGCTGCGGCTCGGGGTGATCCCCACGGTCGCCCCGTACCTGCTGCCGACCGTGCTCGGGCTGTTCCACCGGCGCTACCCGCGGATGGACCTCCAGGTGCACGAGGAGCAGACCGCCACGCTGCTGGAGGGGCTGGCCGGAGGCCGCCTCGACCTGCTGCTGCTCGCGGTCCCGCTCGGGGTGCCCGGGGTCACCGAACTGCCCGTGTTCGACGAGGACTTCGTCCTCCTCGCACCGCGGGAGCACCCGCTGGCCGGGCGCCGGGACATCCCGCGCGAGGAACTGCGGGGGCTCCAGCTGCTGTTGCTCGACGAAGGGCACTGCCTGCGCGACCAGGCCCTCGACATCTGCCGCGAGGCCGGCCGCACGGCGGGCGCGGACGTCACGACCACCGCGGCCGGACTGTCCACGCTCGTACAACTGGTCGCCGGGGGACTGGGCGTGACGCTGTTGCCGCGCACCGCGCTGCGGCTGGAGACCGCCCGCAACGAGTACCTGGCCACCGGCTGCTTCGCCGAGCCGGCCCCCTCGCGGCGCATCGCGCTGGCGATGCGGACCGGGACGGCGCGCCAGGAGGAGTTCCGGGCGATCGCCGCCGCCCTGCGCGAAGCCGTACGCCCCCTCCCGGTCTGGCCCACCGACGGCTGAGGGCCGTCCCCGTACCGGCCCGCCCCGCGGTCCGGCGGTCCCGGGAGGCCTACTCCGTCCGCAGGCCGTCCGGGCGCATCAGGCGCAGCAGCGGCGGCAGGCTGAGCAGGGTGACCAGGACGACCACGCCCGCGCCGGCGCCGGTCATGCCCGCGACCGAGGCCCAGTCCACCCGGACCGGCCGGCCCGCCATCCGCATCAGCACCGCGCCGAGGCCGATGCCGACCACCGCCGCCAGGCCGAGGCCGAGGCCGATCGGCAGGGCCGTCTGCCACAGCACCGACAGGCTCAGGGTGGAGCGCCTGGTGCCGAAGGCGACGAGTGAGGACAGCAGTTTGCGGCGCTCTCGCAGCTGCTCCAGCTGCGAGACCAGCAGGCTCGCGCCGATCAGGACGAGCACCCCGACGGCGCCGAAGAACAGCCCGACGCGGATCGTGGAGTACGGACCGGCCTGCCGGGTGGACTTCAGGGTCATCGCGGTGGCGAACGGGTCCGCCTTGAACGCGGCCGTGCGGACCCGGTCCAGGGCGTCCGGTACGGAGTCGTCGAGCTGGACGAAGATCTGCGCCGACCGGGCCACTGTCACGCCCTTCGGCGCCGCGGCCGGCGTCACCAGCAGGCCCGTGCGCAGCTGACCGAGGGGGTCCGGGCGGCTGGCGACGGTGCGGGCGGCGGCCGGGAGGGTCCACGGGACGGCCTTCTCCGCGTCCGGGTCCCCGTCGTCGTAGCCCATGACGTTGCCGGCGTGGAGCCGGTCGCCCGGCGCGGCCGTGGTCCCGTACGCGCCGCTGTCCGGGGAGGGGGAGCCGGTCAGGACGAACGCGTCGCCGTCCGCGCAGGAGTCGAGCACCGCCACCTCGCGCAGCGCCTCGCAGGTCCCGGCCGTGACGGGGATCTGCCGGTCCGCCGCCGGGACCTGGTGCGCGGCCTCGAAGGTGGTCAGCGGCACGGTCGTGGAGATGCCCGGCGTACCGGAGATCTCCCGGGCGAGGTCGTTCACCCGGGACTCGGTGCCGCTGTGCATCAGGATCGAGACCGAGGCGCGCGCCGGGTCCTCGCCGGTGTCCTTCGTGTAGCCGCCCTCGACGCCGCTGAACAGCATCTGGAGGGCGATGGCCCCGGCGACGGCGACCGCGATGCCGTTGACCAGCCGCGCCGCGGCGCCGCTGCCGACCTGGAGCCGGCGTACGGCCAGCTGCCAGGAGACCGGGCCGCCGGACAGCCGTCCGACGAACCGTTCCAGCAGCCAGGGCAGCAGGGCGGTGATCCCGACGAGGAGCAGCACGACCCCGCCGGTGACCTGCCACTCGTTGAAGTAGCCGCTGTCGTTGCCGCGGCCCATCAGCGGGAGGAGCAGGGCCAGTCCGCCGAGGGGCATCAGCAGCCGCCACCCGACGCGCCGCTTGCGGGGTTTGGCCGTCCGCACGACGCCGAGCGGTTCGATGACGACGCCGCGCAGCGCGAACAGGGTCACGGCGACGGCCGCGGCGGGCACCGCCACGGCGACCAGCGCGGCCAGCCACCACGTCGGGTCGAGGTCGGCCGGAAAGACGCTGCGCTGTTCCACGGTGAGCTCGCCGACCAGCCGGCGGCCGACCACGAAGAAGCCGGACCCGAGCACCAGCCCGAGCAGGGAACCGGCCAGGGCCTCGCCGGCGGCGATCCGGCGGACCATGCGGCCGTCGGCGCCCACGAGCCGCAGCGCGGCGAGCCGCCGGTCGCGCCGCTCCCCGCCGAAGCGGACGGCGGCGGCGATGAACACGGCGACGGGCGTGAGGAGGGCGACGAACGTCAGCACGATCAGCAGCATCAGCACCGGGTCGAGCTTCGGTGCCTCCATGGTGTTGGCGAAGCCGGTGACCCGCTGGACGCGGTGGTCGGCGGGGTCGGCCTGCGCCAGTTTGTCGCTGCCCAGGTAGAAGAGGAGCTCGCCGGGGCCGACCAGGCCGGCGTCGGCGATGACCTGGGTGATCCTGCCGTCGAGGCGCTCGCGCAGCAGCCTGCCGTCCGCCGAGCGCAGCAGTGCGTCCAGGGCGGGGGAGACGGCCAGTTCGCCGACGCCGGGGATCCGCTCCAGGCCCGGCGGGACCGGTGCCCGCGGCCCCTCGGCGAGGACGAGGGACCCGTCGACGTCCAGGCCGCGGTACGTCGTGCTGCCGTTCGCGACGAGCAGGCTGTCGGCGCGCGGGCCGTCGGCGGTGGGCGCGGTCAGCGTGGAGCGGGCGTCGCCGCGCTCGTTGCGGGCGGCCAGTGCCCCGGGGAGCGCGGTGGTCAGGAGCAGCAGTGCGACGCCGAGGCCGACGCCGATGCCGGTGAGCGCGGTGCGGGTCCAGCCTTCGCGGCCGCCGCCGAAGGCGAAGCGGACGCCCATGGCGAGATCGCGGGTCCAGGTGCGGAGCGTGCTCATACGATCCGCTCCATGTCGCGGGACCTGCCGTCGCGCACGACGATCTCGCGGTCGGAGTAGGCGGCCACGCGGGTCTCGTGCGTGACGAGGACGACCGCCGCGTTGGCGGAGCGGGCGGCCTCGGTCAGCAGCTGCATGACGAGCTCGCCGTTGAGGGAGTCCAGGGCGCCGGTCGGCTCGTCGGCGAAGACGACCCGGGGCCGGGTGACCAGGGCGCGGGCCACGGCGACGCGCTGGCCCTGGCCGCCGGAGACCTCGCCGGGGCGCTTGGCCCCGAGGTCCTCGACCTGGAGCCGCTCCATCCAGTGCAGGGCGGTGGCCTCGGCCTCCTTGCGCTTGACGCCGGTCAGGCGGAGCGGGAGGGCGACGTTCTCGACGCAGGTCAGCTCCGGCACCAGCCGGCCGAACTGGAAGACGAAGCCGAACTCGCTGCGGCGCAGGGCGCTGCGCCGGGCGTCGTTCATGGCGGACAGTTCCTGTCCGGCGTACGTGATGGAGCCGGAGTCGGGCGTGACGATGCCGGCGAGGCAGTGCAGCAGCGTCGACTTGCCCGAGCCGGAGGGGCCCATGACGGCGACGACCTCGCCGGGGTGGATGGAGAACTCGGCGCCGTCGAGCGCGGCGGTGGGTCCGTAGGCCTTCCGCAGGTCCGTGGCCGCGAGGAGCGAGCCGGCCGGGGTCATCGGCGTACCTCCCGGGAGAGCTGGTCGAGGCGGGCGGCGGTGAGTTCCAGCCACCGCAGGTCCGCTTCGAGGTGGAACAGGGCGTGGTCGCAGACCAGCTGGTCGGCGAGGTCGCCCTTGCGCTTGCGCTGGGTCAGGATGCGCATCAGGCGCAGGTGTTCCGCGCGCTGGGTGTCCAGGAGCTCGGCGGCGCCGCGGCCGGTGAGCAGGGCGAGGACGACCTTGGTGTAGAGGGTCGAGTGGAGGTACGGCTCGGGCTTCTCGGGCTGGGCGAGCCAGGCCTCGACGTCGGTGACGCCGGCCTCGGTGATGGCGTACCGCTTGCGGTCGGGACCGCCGCCGCTCTCTATCCCGTCGACCTCGACGAGGCCGTTCTTCAGGAGGCGGGACATGGTCGAGTAGACCTGTCCGTAGGCGAGGGGGCGATCGTGGCCGAACTTCTCGTCGAAGGCGCGCTTGAGGTCGTAGCCGTGGCGCGGGCCGGCCTCCAGGAGGCCGAGCAGGGTGTGACCGATGGACATGCGGAGGACTGTACACGGGGTGTATACCCCCGGTGTATACGTGGTGGGTATAGCTGGCCGGGAAACGCCCTTCCTCGCAGGTCGGCGACGTTCGTCACGATCCCGTACGGGTCGAGGCGGGTGCGGGCGGTGCGGCTGCGGGCGGTGCGGCGGGTCGGGTGGACTGCACGCCCGGCCGCCGCACCGGGCCGCCGCACCGGGCCTGCCGCAGCCGGCCGCCCGCCGGTCTCAGTCGCCGGCAGGGCCGGGGCCGGAGCCGGACTTCGGCGGGCGGCCGCGGCGGGGGAGGGGGCCCGGACCCGCGGGCAGGCGGCCGGCCTCGGAGAGGGCGCGGCGCAGGAGGAACTCGATCTGGGCGTTCGCGCTGCGCAGCTCGTCGCCCGCCCAGCGGGCCAGCGCGTCGTACACCTGCGGGTCGAGGCGCAACAGCACCTGCTTGCGCGCCTGCCGGCCCGCGGGCGGCCGCCCGGGCCCCGGGCCCGGGTCGGCCGGGGGCGGCGTGGCGTCGGGCGGGGTCACTGGTAGAGGGTGCCCGTGTTGATCACGGGCTGGGCGGCGCGGTCCCCGCAGAGGATCACCATCAGGTTGGAGACCATCGCGGCCTTGCGCTCCGCGTCCAGCTCCACGATGTCCTCCTCCTGCAGGCGGGTCAGGGCCAGTTCGACCATGCCCACCGCCCCCTCCACGATCTGCTTGCGGGCCGCCACGACCGCGCCCGCCTGCTGGCGCTGGAGCATCGCGGAGGCGATCTCCGGAGCGTACGCGAGGTGCGTGAAGCGGGACTCGATGATGTGCACGCCGGCCGCCTCGACGCGGGCGTGCAGCTCGATCGCCAGCTTCTCGGTGATCTCCTCGGCGTTCCCGCGCAGCGACAGGCCGGCCTCGTCGTGGGCGTCGTAGGGGTACTCGATGGCGATGTGCCGGACGGCGGCCTCGGTCTGCGTCTCGACGAACTCGGTGAAGTCCTCGACCTCGAAGACGGCCCGCGCGGTGTCCTCGACCCGCCACACCACGACCGCCGCGAGCTCGATCGGGTTGCCGTACGCGTCGTTGACCTTCAGGACGGCCGTCTCGTGGTTCCGGGCCCGCGTGGAGATCATCCGGCGCGAGGTGAACGGGTTGACCCAGCGCAGTCCGTCCGTGCGGATCGTGCCCCGGTAGCGGCCGAACAGCTGGACCACGCGGGCCTGGCCGGGCGAGATCGTGTTCAGTCCGGTCATCGCGATGACCGAGGCGAGGGTCAGCAGGATGCCGCCCGCTATCAGCGCCGCCTTCGCGGCGGCGGCCGTGGCCAGGGCGCCGCCCGCGATCAGCCCGGCTCCCGCGACCACGCCCACCAGGCCCAGCAGCAGGGCCAGGCCGCCGCCGACGCTGTGCGCGGTGAACTCCCGTACGCCTGCCGGTGTGACGGCATCGTTCGTCATGGTTTGCCCCGTTTCGCTTGGTGGCCGCCCCGTGGACCGCCTAGCAAAGTGATATCACTTTTCTGTCCTACGGCAACCCTTCGGGCCCCACGTGCGTCGGTTCCACTGGTGTGGGTGCTGATTCTCACGTCCGAATTGGCCGGTATTGACCAAAGTTGACCATCCTTTGTCACAGCCTGCGGTGTTAGCTTCGTGAGCTGACGTCGGGGGGGTAATCGAGCGGAGCGGGAGCGATGGGCCGAGCAGAAGTGCGTAAGGCGCAGCAGCAGCGCGGTGCGCGGCGCGCGCCGAGCGGACGCGACGAGGGCAAGGGGAGCGCCGGCAAGCGCAGTGGCATACGCCGGTTCTTCACCTGGAAGAAGATCCTCGGCACCATCCTCGGGGGGATCCTGCTCCTGATGACCGCGGCGGTCGTCCTCTACTTCTCGGTGGACGAGCCCTCGGACCCGAACAAGCTGGCCGTTCAGCAGAGCAACACCTACAAGTGGTCCGACGGAACGGTCATGGCCCGCGTCGGCGAGACGAACCGCTCGATCGTGCCGATCGACAAGATCCCGGAAGACGTCCGGACCGCGTTCATCGCCATCGAGAACAAGTCCTTCTACCAGGACCGCGGCATCGACGTGATGGGCCTGGCCCGCGGTCTGTTCAACACCGCCACGGGCAAGGGCAAGGCCGGCGGCTCGACGATCACCCAGCAGTACGTCAAGAACTACTACCTGACCCAGGACCAGTCGGCGACGCGCAAGCTGCGCGAGCTCGTGATCTCCCTCAAGGTCGACCAGCGCCTGGAGAAGAACGACATCCTCGCCGGTTACCTGAACACCAACTTCTACGGCCGCAACGCCTACGGCATCCAGGCCGCGGCCCAGGCCTACTACGGCGTCGACGCCGACAAGCTGACGCTGGAGCAGGGCGCCTACCTCGCCGCCGTCATCCAGGCCCCCAGCCAGTACGACTGGGCGACCGCCGGTCCGAACGGCAAGGAGCTGGTCATGATCCGCTTCAACGCCGTCCTCGACAACATGGTCGAGATGGGCAAGCTGGACGAGGCCAAGCGCAAGACGGTGGTCTTCCAGGAGCCCATCAAGCCCAGGCCCACCCCGGGCATGGACGGCCAGAAGGGCTACCTGGTCCAGGCGGCCGAGGCCGAGATGAACCGGCAGGACATCTCCGACGCCGAGATCGCGGCCGGCGGCTGGGAGATCACCCTCAACATCGACAAGAAGAAGCAGGAAGCGCTGGAGAACGCGGTCAACGAGGAGCTGGAGTCCAAGCTCGACCGCAAGGACACCAAGAACCGCCCCCAGGACCAGAGCGTCCAGGCCGGCGCCACCTCCGTGGACCCCAAGACCGGAGCGATCGTCGCGATGTACGGCGGCACCGGACTGGCGGACAAGGACCGGAGCAACGCCCTGCGCGAGGACTACCAGCCGGGGTCGACCTTCAAGCCGGTCGTGCTGGCCTCCGCCCTGGAGACCGGCGCTACCACCCAGTCCGGCAAGCCGATCACCCCGAACACCTTCTACGACGGCACCAGCAAGCGCCCGGTCGTCGGCAGCAAGATCCCGTTCAACCCGCAGAACCAGGACGACAAGGACTACGGCAAGGAGATCACCGTCCAGGAGGCCACCAACTACTCGGTGAACTCCGTCTACGCGCAGATGATCGTCGACGTGAAGCCCGTCAACGTGAAGAAGACGGCCCTCGCCCTCGGCATGCAGGACCGCAAGGGCTGGCCCGAGGACAAGCCGGCCATGGCGCTAGGCACGATGAGCGCGAACACCGTCGAGATGGCCGCCGTCTACGCCACCCTCGACAACCACGGCAAGAAGATCACGCCGACCATCATCAAGACCGCCGAGCACAAGGACCGCGAGTACAAGCCCGAACCGGCGGTCGGCAGCCAGGCCGTCAGCCGCCAGACCGCCGACACCGTCACCAAGGTGCTCACCGGCGTGGTCAACGACGAGGGCGGCTCCGGCAACAAGGTCCGCAGCAGCGCCTACGAGGCGGCCGGCAAGACCGGCACCACCGAGTCCAACGTGGCCGGCTGGTTCACCGGCTACACCCCCGAACTCGTCACCGTCGTCGCGATGTTCGGCGAGGAGCCGGGCAGCCACAAGCAGGTCACCCTGACCGGCACCGCCGGCGGCGGCCGCGCGGGCGGCTCCAGCTTCCCCGCCGAGATCTGGAAGACGTACACGCTGGCCGCGCTCAAGGGCGCCAAGACCGGCGAGTTCGACGTGTCGGAGGCCGAGATGGGCGCCCCCCAGGCGCCGTCCCGCAGCGCCTCCCCGTCGCCCACGCCGAGTCCGTCCGCCAGCCCGTCGCCCTCGCCCAGCAGCAGCGCGCCGGCGAGCAGCCCGAGCCCGTCGAAGAGCGCCACCAAGTCGCCGGACCCGACGAAGAGCACCACGAAGTCGCCGGATCCGACGAAGAGCACCACGAAGTCGCCGGATCCGACGGTCAAGCCCCCGGACCCGCCGCTGTTCCCGCAGAACCCCGAACGGTGACGGCACACCGCCCCGCAGCCTCCACGGCTGCGGGGCGGTGTCGTTTCCCGCGGGCGGTACGCCGGCCCGGCGCGTCAGCCGCCCGAGACGGCGGCCGCGATCCGGTCGCCGACGGCCTTGTCGACGTTGCGCCAGTACTGCAGGGCCCGCTCCAGCACCGGGGCGCTCACACCGTCCTTCAGGTGCCCCGCCACGTTCGACACGAGCCGGTCGCGCGCCGCGTCGTCGAAGACCTGGCGCACCAGCGTGCCCGGCTGGCCCCAGTCGTCGTCCTGGCTGCGCAGCGCGTACGCCTCCCGGACCATCTCGCCCGACGAGGCCCAGCCCGCGGGCTCCCCGAAGCGGGCGACGTCCGCCGCCGGCCCGCCGTAGGAGTTGGGCGCGTACGGGCGGGCCACGGCCGCGGCCTCGAAGCGCATCGCGCCGTCCTTGGCGTACGAGGAGACCGTCGAGCGCGCCCGGTTCGGCGGGAGCTGGGCGTAGTTCGCCCCGATCCGGTAGCGGTGCGTGTCCGGGTACGAGAACAGCCGGCCCAGCAGCATCTTGTCCGGCGACGGGCCGATGCCCGGCACCAGGTTCGACGGCTCGAAGGCGGCCTGCTCGATGTGGATGAAGTAGTCGTCCGGGTTCTTGTCCAGCGTCATCCGGCCGACCTCGATCAGCGGGTAGTCGCCGTGCGGCCACACCTTCGTCAGGTCGAACGGATTGAACCGGTAGTCCGGCGCGTCCTCGAACGGCATCACCTGGACGTGCATCGTCCAGCTCGGGGCCCGGCCGCCCGCGATCGAGTCGAAGAGGTCCCGCCGGTGGTAGTCGGGGTCCTCCCCGGCGATCCGGTCGGCCTCCTCCTGGGTCAGGAACTCGTTGCCCTGGTCCGTCTTGAAGTGGTACTTCACCCAGAACCGCTCGCCGCCCGCGTTCACCCACAGGTAGGTGTGCGAGCTGAAGCCGTCCATCGTGCGGTAGCTCTTCGGGATGCCGCGGTCGCCCATCAGGAGGGTCACCTGGTGCGCCGACTCGGGGGACAGGGTCCAGAAGTCCCACTGCATGTCGTGGTCGCGCAGCCCGTTGTCCATACGCCGCTTCTGCGAGCGGATGAAGTCCTGGAACTTGATCGGGTCCCGGACGAAGAAGACCGGGGTGTTGTTGCCGACCATGTCGTAGTTGCCGTGCTCGGTGTAGAACTTCAGGGCGAAACCGCGCGGGTCCCGCCAGGTGTCGGGGGAGCCCTGCTCACCCGCGACGGTCGAGAACCGGGCCAGCATCTCGGTCCTGCGCCCCGGCTGGAAGAGGTCGGCCTTGGTGAACTGGCTGACGTCGTTGGTCACCTGGAAGACGCCGTAGGCGCCCGCGCCCTTGGCGTGGACCACCCGTTCGGGGACCCGTTCCCGGTTGAACTGGGCCATCTTCTCGATCAGGTAGTGGTCCTGGAGCAGGATCGGACCGTCGGGGCTGACGGTGAGCGAGTGCTCGTCGCTCTCCACCGGGATCCCGGCGTTGTTCGTCGTGTACGGGATCTTCTGCGCGTCCTGGGTCACGAGCGTCCTCCGGTAGGGGTCGGCTGAATCACCCGGCGACCGCGAACGCCGGGCTACCCCCTCGCCTGCCCAGTCAACGCCGCTCATGCGCCCCCGGCAACGCGAGCTCGAACCAGACCACCTTCCCGCTGCTCAGCCGGGTGGCGCCCCACCGGCGGGCCATCCGGTTGACCAGGAACAGCCCGCGGCCGCCCTCGTCGGTGTCCCGGGCCCGGCGCTGGCGCGGCAGCTGCGGGGAGTCGTCGCCGACCTCGCAGCGCAGGACGTCCGTCCGCAGCAGGCGCAGCGTCACCGGCCGCTCGGCGTACCGGACGGCATT
Source organism: Streptomyces sp. NPDC048461 (assembly GCF_055587105.1). Taxonomy (NCBI): domain Bacteria; kingdom Bacillati; phylum Actinomycetota; class Actinomycetes; order Kitasatosporales; family Streptomycetaceae; genus Streptomyces; species Streptomyces sp. NPDC048461. Next base: position 116,545 of record NZ_JBVJGW010000023.1, read on the forward strand.
GGTGACCACCTCGCTGACCAGCAGCTCCAGCGAGTCGCTCAGCTCCTCCAGGCCCCAGCGCGTGAGCGCCCGGCGGGCGAACCGCCGGGCCCGGCCCGGAGCGGTCTCCTCCGGGTCCAGGAACCAGTACGCGACGTCGCTGGGCGCGATCCCCTCGAAGCGGGCCGCGAGCAGCGCGATGTCGTCGTCCCGGTCGCCCGGGCCGAGCATGTCCAGCACGTCGTCGCAGAGGGCCTCCAGCGGCGGCGGGTGGTCCAGGCCCGTCAGCTGGGCGGTCGTCGCCAGCCGCTCCCGGAGCTGCTCGATGCCGGTCCACACGTCGCGCAGCCGCGACTCCACCAGGCCGTCGGTGTACAGCAGCAGGGTGGCCCCGGCGGGCGCGTCCAGCTCCACGGCCTCGAAGTCCACGCCGCCTACGCCGATCGGGGCGCCGGGCGGGACCCGCAGCACCTCGGCGCGGCCGCCCAGGTGCAGCAGCACGGGCGGCGGGTGGCCGGCGTTGGCGATGGTGATCCGGTGCGAGACCGGGTCGTAGACCGCGTACAGGCAGGTGGCCATCCGGTCCGAGCCCAGCCGCTGGGCCTGCTCGTCGAGGTGGTGCAGCACCTCGGCCGGCGGGAGGTCCAGCTGCGCCAGGGTCTGGGCGGTGGTGCGCAGCTGCCCCATGATCGCGGCGGAGGTCATGGAGTGGCCCATGACGTCGCCGACGACGAGCGCGACGCGGCTGCCGGGCAGCGGTATGGCGTCGTACCAGTCGCCGCCGACCCGGGCCGTCTCGGCGGCCGGCAGGTAGCGCGAGGCGAGCCTTACCCCGGTGGGCTGGGGCAGGCTGTCGGGCAGCATCGTGCGCTGGAGCTCGTCGGCGATGTACGCCTCGCGGCCGTACAGCACCGCCTTGTCGATGCCGAGCGCCGTGTGCGTGGCGAGCTGGGCGGCGACGAGGAGGTCGTTCTGCTCGAACGCGGGCCGCTCCGGGCTGCGCAGGAACACCGCCGCACCGATCACCCGGCGGCGGCCGCGCAGCGGCGCGAGGACGGCCCGATTGCCGCGCGGCAACGGGTGCTCCGCCCCCAGCAGCTCGGGCAGCGCCGCCTTGGCGGCGGCGGAGGACCCGAAGACGGGCCGGACGCCGCGCAGCACCTCGGCGAGCGCCCCGCCGGGGCGGATCTCGCACAGCTCGGCGGCCGGCAGGTCACCCTGCAGGCCCAGCAGCGGCAGCTGGCTGAAGTCGAGCTCGCCGGTGGCCCCCGCGGCCCCGGCGAGGTCCGTCCCCGCGCCGATCGTGCCGCCGATGTCCGTGAGGTCGTCGATCGGCCGCAGCCGGTCGGTGCGCCGGAGCCTTAAAACGACCGGTCCGACGGGACGCTCGTCCCCCACCGGGAGCGGGTCGCGCAGGTACACCAGGATGGCGTCCGAGAACGTCGGCACGGTGGCCCGGCACAGGCCGAGCACGATCTCGTCGAGGTCGATGCCCCGCGCGATCCGGCGGGTGGCGGCCCCGACGAAGCGCAGCCGGTCCCCCTCGCGGCGGGCCGCGGTGTCCGCCGGGCCCGTCGGCGTCCCCGTGCCGCCGCCGTGCCGTCCGTCGCCCCCGGAGCCCTCCGGGAGGCGCCCGGGGCCCGCGGCGAGCCCCTGCGCGGCCCGGGCGTCCAGGCCCTGGCCGAGCGGTACGGGACCGGCGGACTCGGCCGCGTGGTGCGCGCCGCCGGACGGTGTCCCCTGCGCCGCGGGCGCGTCCCCGCGGCCGGGTGCCGGGGCCGCGGGGCGCCGGCCCGGCGTACCCGGGCCGCCGGAGGCCGCGGCCGCACCGCGCGCGGCCTCGCCGTCCCGGGTGCGGGCGGCGGGGATCTCGGGCCGGGTGGCCTCCACGGCCGGGACCGCGGCCTTGCCGTGGCCGGGTTCGTCGCTGCCGGCGCCGCCCCGGGCCGCGGACGCCGCCGCGGCGCGGGCCGCGCCGTCGCGGGCCTGACCGGCGGCGCCGGGACCCGGCACGGGAGCGGCCGGCGCGCCGGAGGCGAACGGCGCGGCGGAGCCGCCCGGGGCCGGCGTCGCGGTGGCCGCGGCAGGCTGCGGGCCCTCCTGAGAGGTGGGGTACTCCGTCACGCGTGGAATTCCGTCCGTTTGCGCTCGATGTGCGCTGCACTCAACTCGGTCAGTCGCGGTATACCCGCTCAGCGGCCGGGACACATCCGCCCCGGACATCCTCCCCCAGACTTCGTCCGGGGTCCCCGCCGCTTTCGCCCGGCGGACCCCGTCCCCCTCGTCAGTCAGTCCTGAGTCAGTCCTGCCGGCCTCCGGTCAAGTCCCGTGTACGACAAGCCACTTCCGGATGCCCGGCCCGACCGGCACCGTCCCGCGCGCGCGACCTCGCGGAGGACGATCCTACGTTTGGACCCCGGGGGCGCATCAAGGGTCTCATGACGTCATGTGCGCCGGAGTGCGGTCCCAGTCCTCCGGGAGGGCCGGGACCGTCCACGACGGGTCAGGCCGCCAGTCCTGCCAGCCGTCGGAGAAGGGCGGCCCCCAGGAGGCGATCAGCTCCACCGCGGCCCGCCCCGCGTCCCGGACCCGCCGGGCCTGTGCCCGGTCCATCAGCCCGGCCCGCTGCGCCTGCGCGAACTCGTCCTCGTCCAGCCACGACCAGCTGCGGTCCGGGTGCACGGCGATGTCGAGGAAGTGGTCCTCGGAGTCGACCCCGCCGGCCCAGCGGGCCCGCGGCTCCTCCAGGTTCACGTACCAGTTCTTGAACCGCCAGCCGCGCTCCCAGAACAGCCATACGGAGAACGGGTCCCCGGGCCGCGCCAGCTTCAGCACCCCGGTGCCGAACCAGCGGGAGCGCACGGTCGTCCGGGGCGCGGTGTAGCGCGTGGCGAGCGGTTCGGCATGCACGGGCGTGCCGTCCGCCAGGACCGGCTTGACGCACTCGGTACCGGGGGCCATCCACACGGCCAGCAGCTCGTCGGTGTCCCGCACCACGGTGACGGGGCGGCAGATGTGCACGCCGCCGCGGGGGCCGTTGTCGCGGTAGCGCCAGAGGATCTGCTCCCCGGGCGCCCAGCGCACGGCCCGCGGGCCGCCCCGCTCCGCGCCGCCCGCAGGCCGGAAAGTACCTGTCATGCGCAGATCTTAGGGCGGCACCCCGCGCCCCCGCTGCGGTGCAGGTCACGGAGGGGTTCGGCGACGGGATTCGACCGGATCCGGACCCTGCGCGGGGGCGTGGGTGGCGCGTCAGGGGCGGGTCATGCGCAGCACGTCGAGGGCCTCATCCAGCTGCTCCAGGGTGAGCGCGCCGCGGTCGACGTAGCCGGACTCCAGGACGACCTCCCGGATCGTCTTGCGTTCGGCGAGGGCCTTCTTGGCGACCTTGGCGGCCTCCTCGTAGCCGATGTAGCGGTTCAGCGGGGTCACCACGGAGGGCGAGGACTCGGCGTACTCCCTGGCCCGGGCGGTGTTGGCGGTGATTCCGTCGACCGTGCGGTCGGCCAGCAGCCGGCTCGCGCTGCCGAGCAGGCGGATCGATTCGAGGAGGTTCCTGGCCATCACCGGGAGCATCACGTTGAGCTCGAAGTTGCCGGCGGCGCCCGCGACGGCGACCGCGGCGTCGTTCCCCATCACCTGGGCGGCGACCATCAGCACGGCCTCCGGGATGACCGGATTGACCTTCCCGGGCATGATCGAGGAGCCCGGCTGGAGATCCGGCAGGTTGATTTCGGCCAATCCGGTGCGCGGTCCGGAAGCCATCCAGCGCAGGTCGTTGGAGATCTTGGTGAGCGAGACGGCGACCGTACGGAGCATGCCCGAGGTCTCCACCAGCGCGTCCCGGGCCCCCTGGGCCTCGAAGTGGTTGCGGGCCTCGGTCAGCGGCAGCCCGGTGGCGGAGGCCACCTCGGCGATGACGGCGGCCGAGAAGCCGGGCGGGGTGTTGATCCCGGTGCCCACCGCGGTCCCGCCCAGCGGCAGTTCGGCCAGCCGGGGGAGGGCCGCGCGCAGCCGTTCGACGCCGTAGCGGATCTGGACGGCGTACCCGCCGAACTCCTGGCCCAGGGTGACCGGGGTGGCGTCCATCAGGTGCGTCCGGCCGGCCTTGACGACGTCGGCGAACTCCTCGGCCTTGCGCTCCATGGAGGCGGCGAGGTGCTCCAGGGCCGGGATCAGCGCGCCGGTGACGGCGGCGGTCGCGGCGATGTGGATGGACGACGGGAAGACGTCGTTGGAGCTCTGCGAGGCGTTGACGTGGTCGTTGGGGTGGACCTCGCGGCCGAGCCGCTCGGTGGCCAGGGTCGCGATCACCTCGTTGGCGTTCATGTTGGACGAGGTGCCCGACCCCGTCTGGAAGACGTCCACCGGGAAGTGGTCGTCCCAGCGGCCGTCGGCGACCTCCTCCGCGGCCGACCGGATCGCCTCGGCGACGGCCGGGTCCACGACGCCGAGGCGCGCGTTCACCACGGCGGCCGCGGCCTTGATGCGGGCGAGCGCCGCGATGTGGGCGTGTTCCAACCGCTGCCCCGAGACGGGGAAGTTCTCCACCGCGCGCTGGGTCTGGGCACGCCATTTGGCGTGCACCGGCACCTGTACGTCGCCCATGGAGTCGTGCTCGGTCCGGAACGCTTCGGCCTGCTGGTGGTCGGTCATGTTCGTGGCCTCCTCAAAAAGTTGAGCAATTGTCTTGTTCGAAGTGTTCCCAACTCCCCTACCGGCCAGTAAATACCGTGGGTAACACTGACATCCGGGGAGGCGTTCATGGCACGTGCCGTAACGAAGTCCAGGCTCAGATCTACCGTCGTCGCGGTCGCGGCGTTCGCGGCCGCCCTCGGGGGCGTCACCGCCGTCACCCCCATGGCCCAGGCGGCCGTCCCCGCCGCACCCGCGCCCGCCGCGGCCACCCCCCTCCCGCCCGAACTGGAGGCGATCCGCGCCGCCGAGGCGGTACGGATCTACGGCGACGCGGCCGTGCGGCCGCTGAACCAGCGCAAGACCGGCCTGATCTCACTGGGCGACAGCGAGATCTCGGGCGAGGGCGTCGGGAACTACGACCCCGCCACGAACACGCCGAACAACCAGTGCCACCGCTCGCCCGACTCGGCGATCCACCGCACCGGCATCCCGGCCGACCTCACCTTCAACGTCGCCTGCTCCGGCGGGTACACCGGAAACATCAGGATCGGCGGCTCCAAGCAGTACGCCGACGAGCTGGTGCAGAGCGACAGCCTGGCCATCAAAGCACGCAACACGAAGATCAAGATGGTCCTGCTCGTCGCCGGAGCCAACGACGACCTGCAGTTCGGCCCGGTCATGACCGACTGCGTGACCCGCTGGGTGCTCATCCAGGGCACCTGCGAACCCAAGTACGCCCCCGGCTGGCAGGCGCGCGTCGACGGCCTCAGGCCCAAGGTGGAGGCCACCGTCGCCGACCTCAAGACGGTCATGCGCGACGCGGGCTACGCCGACGCCGACTACAAACTGGTCGTCATGGGCTACCCCAGCCCCATCGGCCCCGACTTCTACGACAACCCCACCTTCCCCGGCAAGCTCCCCGGCGGCTGCGCCGGATACGACTCCGACGCCACCTGGGGCCGCAACTACGCGGTGCCCACCTTCGAGAAGGGCATGCGCGCCGCGGCCCTCGCCTCCGGCGCGACCTACCTGGACAACTCCCGCCTCTTCCACGGCCACGAGGTGTGCATGGAGGACGCCTGGGCCCGCGGCCTCTACCTCGACCTCGCGGACCACTTCCCGTGGGACGAGAACACCGCCCGCCAGTCCTTCCACCCCAACTACCGCGGCCACGGCGCGTTCGCGTCCTGCCTGACCCAGCTCTACGCCTCCGGCCTGCGCGAGGCCTCCTGCGCCGACCCGGCGAGCACCGGCACCCCGGTCCTCCAGGCGGGCGCCTGGGACGACCTCTACAAGCCCCTGAGGAACGAGGGGACGGCCAACTGCCTCGACGCCTTCGGCGGCTCCACCGCCAACGGCACCAAGGTCGTGGGCTGGGATTGCCACGGCGGCCGCAACCAGACCTGGTGGTACGACGCGGCACGCGGGTCCGTCCACCTCGGACTCACCCAGGACCGCTGCCTCGACGCACCGGGATCCGCCTACGGCGCCGGAACCGGCCTCGTCCTGTGGAACTGCCACGGCGGCGCCAACCAGCGCTACGTCCGCGACGGCGCCACCATCCGGCCCGCCGGGGCCCAGGGCATGTGCCTGACGGTGGCCGCCGGCCACGACCCGCTGCGCCTGCAGACCTGCACCGGGTCGGCGAACCAGCGCTTCGCCTGACCGCCCCGCATCACCCACCCGGCAGCATCCGTACCGCACCACCCGGCAGCACCCGTACCGCACCGCCCGCCCCAGTAGCACCCTCGCCCCCACGCCCGGCCGGCGCACCCCGGCCGGGTGTCACAGGTCCCGCAGCAGCTTGCGCACCTCGCGGGGCCGGTTGGTGATCAGGGTGTCCACACCGAGCCGCACGCACAGCTCCACGTCCTCCGGCTCGTCCACGGTCCACACCCGCACGGCCAGCCCCCGCGCCTTCAGCCGGCCCACCAGGGCCGGGTCGCGGCGCACGAGCTCGATGCCCGGGCCCGCGTGGGTCGCGTACGGCGGGCGCACCGGGCGCAGCCGCCGCTCCATCAGGTACACGGCGGGCAGGCCCGGCGCGAGCCGGTGCAGCCGGTTCAGGGCGGTGCGCGAGAAGCTCATCACCTCGACCCGGCCCGAGGCGCCGTCGGCCAGCCCGTGGTCCCGCAGCACCCGCACCAGTTCGGCCTCCAGCAGGCCGCCCGTGCGCACGGGGTGCTTGGTCTCGACGGCGAGGCCGACCGGCCGGGGCGCGGCCAGGGCCACCCGGAGCAGGTCCTCGAACAGCAGCACCCGGGCCCCGGCGTGCCCGTCGCCCTTCCAGGCCCCGAAGTCCAGCGCGGAGAGTTCCGCGTACGTCATCGCGGGGACCGCGCCGCGCCCGTCGGAGGTCCGCTCCACGCGCCGGTCGTGCACGCAGACGAGCCGGCGGTCGGCGGTGAGCCGCACGTCGCACTCCAGCGCGTCCGCGCCGTCCTCGACGGCCTGCCGGTAGGCGGCGAGGGTGTGCTCGGGGTGCTCGTGGGAGGCCCCGCGGTGGGCGATCACCCGGACGGTGCCGGCGGTGCGAACGGTTCGGGCGGGACGGATCGCGATCATACGGAAATCCTTGCAAACCGGGGTGAACGGGCAGCGGCGACGCCGTGTCCCCGACGTTAACCCGGTGCGGTCCGCCGCCCGGCGCGGGCACAGCGGTGTCATGCCGGGATTCGTCCCCGCTCGCGGCCGTCGTCCGCGACGGATACCGGGCCACCCCCGTGGAGGCCCGGTACCTGACGGACGCGCTGCGCGGCGCCGGACGGCGCCCCCAGGGGGGCCCGGACGCTACAGGCCCGGGCCGCGCACCGGGATGTGGGTGAACGTCGGCTCCGGGGCGGGGTTCTGGAAGAAGTCGTTGCCCTTGTCGTCCACGACGATGAAGGCGGGGAAGTCCTCGACCTCGATCCGCCAGACCGCCTCCATGCCGAGCTCCTCGTACTCCAGGACCTCGACCTTCTTGATGCAGTCCTGCGCGAGCCGCGCGGCCGGGCCGCCGATCGAGCCGAGGTAGAAGCCGCCGTGCGTCCCGCACGCGTCCGTCACCTGCTGCGAGCGGTTGCCCTTGGCCAGCATGACCTTGGAGCCGCCCGCCGCCTGGAACTGCTCCACGTACGAGTCCATGCGGCCGGCCGTCGTCGGGCCGAAGGAGCCCGACGCGTAGCCCTCGGGGGTCTTCGCGGGGCCCGCGTAGTAGACCGGGTGGTCCTTCAGGTACTGCGGCATCTCCGCGCCCGAGTCCAGCAGCTCCTTGATCTTGGCGTGCGCGATGTCGCGCGCCACGACCAGCGGGCCGGTCAGGGACAGCCGGGTCTTGACCGGGTGCCGGGTCAGGGTCGCCAGGATCTCGTCCATCGGCCGGTTCAGGTCGATGGAGACGACGTCCGCCGCCTCGCTGAGGTGCTCGTCCGTGGTCTCCGGCAGGAAGCGCGCCGGGTCCGTCTCCAGCTGCTCCAGGAAGACGCCCTCGGCGGTGATCTTCGCGGTGGCCTGGCGGTCCGCCGAGCAGGACACGGCGATCGCCACGGGCAGCGAGGCGCCGTGGCGGGGCAGGCGCACCACGCGGACGTCGTGGCAGAAGTACTTGCCGCCGAACTGCGCCCCGATGCCGATCCTCTGGGTCAGCTCGAAGACCTGCTGCTCCAGCGCCTCGTCGCGGAAGCCGTGGCCGAGCGGGGAGCCCTCGCGGGGCAGCTCGTCCAGGTAGTGCGCGGAGGCGTACTTGGCGGTCTTGAGCGCGTGCTCGGCGGAGGTGCCGCCGACCACGATCGCCAGGTGGTAGGGCGGGCAGGCCGCCGTACCGAGCGAGCGGATCTTCTCCTCCAGGAACTTCATCATGGAGGCCTCGTTGAGAACCGCCTTGGTCTCCTGGTAGAGGAAGGACTTGTTCGCGGAGCCGCCGCCCTTGGCCATGAAGAGGAACTTGTACGCGCCGCCGTCGGTCGCGTACAGCTCGATCTGCGCGGGCAGGTTCGAGCCGGTGTTCTTCTCCTCCCACATGGTGATCGGGGCCATCTGCGAGTAGCGCAGGTTCAGGCGGGTGTACGCGTCGTAGATGCCGCGCGAGAGGGCCGCCTCGTCGGCGCCCGACGTCAGCACGTTCTGGCCGCGCTTGCCCATGACGATCGCCGTGCCCGTGTCCTGGCACATCGGCAGGACGCCGGCCGCCGCGATGTTCGCGTTCTTCAGCAGGTCCAGGGCGACGAACTTGTCGTTCGCGCTGGCCTCCGGGTCGTCGATGATGCGGCGCAGCTGCGCGAGGTGCGCGGGGCGCAGGAAGTGCTGGATGTCGTGGATCGCCTCTTCGGCGAGCAGGCGCAGCGCCTCCGGCTCCACCTTGAGGAACGTACGCCCGTCCGCCTCGAAGGTGGACACGCCCTCGGCGGTCACCAGCCGGTAGGGGGTGTTGTCCTCGCCCAGGGGCAGCAGGTCGGTGTACGCGAACTCCGGCATTGGGGCCATTCCTCACTCGGCAGACAGCACTGACGACCAATTGGCAGCGCAGTCCACCAGCGTAGGACCTCCCGGACGGGCGGTGCTTGTGAGGTAAGGCTCACTCGCCAGTATCGCGATCTATCGTGTCTCGCTATGCTGGGCCGCGTGGACCTGGAAAAGCACCCCGCCGCCCCCGCACCCGAGCCCGCCCCGGCCCCGGTGCCCGCCTCCGCGCCCGCTCCGGCCCCCGGCGGGCTGCGCGCGTCCGACGCCGACCGGGACCGGATCGCCCACATCCTCGGCGACGCCGTGGCCGAGGGCCGGCTGACGGCCGAGGAGCATTCCGAGCGCCTCGACGTGCTCTACGCCGTCAAGACGGTGGGCGAGCTGGATGTCCTCGTACGCGACCTGCCCGCGCCCGGCGGCGCCGCGGCGCCGCCGGGCCCGCTCGGCTCCTCCGGCGCGTCGACGGGCCCGGTGGAGACGGTCGTCGCCGTGTGCAGCAGCTCGGCCCGCAAGGGCCGCTGGCGCCCGGGGGCGCACACCCGCGCCGTCTCGGTGATGGGCGACATCAGCATCGACCTGACCGAGGCGGTCTTCGAGCAGCAAGTCACGGAGATCAACGTGACCTGCGTGCTCGGCAACGTCGAGGTCGTCGTCCCGGAGAACGTCACCCTGCGCGGCTACGGAAGCGGCGTCCTCGGCAACTTCGAGGTGCGCGGGGAGGCCCGCGGGGAGACGGATCCGCAGGCCCCGGTGGTGATCGTCCGCGGCTTCGCGCTCCTGGGCAACATCGAGGCGCGGCCGAAGCTGGGCTCCCGCCTGGTGGACCTGGCCCACAAGCTCCGCAAGCGCATGGACGGCTGAGCCGCCGACCCGCTCGGCGGCGCCCGCCCGCCCGCCCGGTCGGCCGCCCGGTCGCCGGTCGTCCGGTCGTCCGGTTGCGTCCCGCGCCGCCCCACCCGCCTGCCGGCCCGCTCGGCGTCCCGGTTCGCCGGCCCGCCGACGGCCGCCGCCCGAGGGGGCGGGAGGGCGCGGTACGGCGCCCCGATCCTCGGTCTCGACCCGTGCCCCGATCCGGCCCGAACTCGTGCCCCGGTACGGCGAGTTCCGGCCTGCCGGCCCGCAGGGCCCCGGCGGTGCCCGGGGCGTCGGCGGGTGCGGCCCGGGCTGCTCCGGCCCTGCCGGAGCCCCGTCCTCCCGGCCCGCTCCGCCCTCCCGCGCGCGGGGGCGTGCGCGTACGGTCGCCCGCGCGCCCGCGCCGCCCCGTGCCGCCCCGCGCGCCACGACCGGCGGGGGAGCCGCCCCGCGCCGCCCGGTTCGCGGCGGCGCCCGCCCGCCCGCTCGCGCGCCGTGGCGGGGGGCCTTCGCGGGCCAAGTGCCCCGGTGGTGCGCGCCGTCCGGGCGCCCGCGCGCGCGGGATCGCGTTTCGGACGAACCTCCGGCGCCCGGTGGCACTCCGTGCATAGGGGAGCCCCCAGCGGGTAGGGACTGGTGCATCGTCTCTCGCTCGCGTATACGTCGTCAGGAGTAGACCGTGCCGCATCCGCCGCATCAGTCCCTGCAGGTAGCCGCCGTTCAGGGTCTCCACGGGCGTCCGGCCGCCGTGCCGAAGCCGCGGGTACCGGCCAGGGCGGGGGACGGCCCCTGGCACGCGGACGCCGTCTGCCGCCGCGACGAGGCGGGGCTGTTCTTCGCCCCCTCCAAGGAACCGACCGCGGCCCGGCTCTCCCGCGAGGAGGCCGCCAAGCGCGTCTGCGCCCGCTGCCCGGTGATGGTCGCCTGCCGCGAGCACGCGCTGCTCCAGCCCGAGCCGTACGGCGTCTGGGGCGGCCTGACCGCCGCCGAGCGCCGCGTGGTGCTGGCCCGCATGCGCCGCCGGTCCGCCGAGCTGCGCCAGGCCCCGGGAACCGGGCCGATCGCCGCGGCCGGCTGAGTCCGCCGCCCGCACGTCCCCTCCGCCCGCGCGCCCCGTCCCACGCCCCGCAGCACGCGCCCCGTCCCACACCCCGTCCCGCCCGCGCCGCGGCCCGGACACCGCCGGGCGCGCGAGGCACCCCGTACCGACTTCCGTTCGACGTCCCGCACCGCCGTCCCGTACGCACGCGAGAGGGGGGGGGGGGCCCCCCCCCCCCCGGCCCCCCCCCCCCCGCCGGGGGGGGGGGCCGGCCCCGCCCCCCCCCCCCCGCCCCCGCCCCCCCCCCGGCCGGGCGCCCCC
>NZ_JBVJGW010000024.1:0-124614 GCF_055587105.1 Streptomyces sp. NPDC048461
CCCGCGGAGCGGGTACCACAGCGCTGCGCGCTGTGCAAGGGAAGGCCCTGCGCTGCGCTCCGGGCGCCCCACCCGTCGGGTGGGGCTGGCCTGCGCTGCGCTTCGGCCTGGGGTGGGTTCGCTGCGCTCTCCCACACTCCCTCGGTCATCCCCTGCGCTGCGCTTCGGGGTTGACCGAGGGTCACCGGCCGCGCTGCGCGCGGTCGGTGAGGCCTTTCGCTGCGCTCCCGGCCGGGCCCGGTCCGCTGCGCTCCCCGGGCCTGAGCCCGCTTCGCGGGCGGCCGGCTAGGTCAGGGGGTGTTCTCCGGGTGCGGGAACGGTGTCAATGGTTCAAGGGGAAAGGATTCCTTGGGCCTGGGGTCCGTGACTGCCACGAGTTCAGCCATCCGGGAGAGCCTGGCCCAGTAGGTCGGACTGTCACCGGGCCTCAGGGCAGGCAGGATCTGCTCAAGCTGCGACCCACGCCAGTGCAGGACCCTGTATCGCCATTCATCGAGCGTGCCACCGTTGACCAACCAGGTGTGGACACAGCCGCCAATGTCCGCATCGACCATAACCAGGTCGAAGCCCGCCCTCTCCGCACCGGCAAGACCAGGAGGAAAAGGAAGCGCACCGTGCGCTTCGTACAGCGCTGCCACAACAGTCATCGCATCAGAATCATTCATCACCCCCAAGACCACCCGGGCCCTACGAAGGTTGTACGGGGCGATATCGGCAGCCCGACTCTCGGCCCGGCCCCTGCACTGCGCTTCGGGGTTGACCGAGGGTCACCGGCCACGCTGCGCGCGGTCGATGAGGCCTTTCACTGCGCTCCAGGCTGGGCCCGCTTCGCGGGCGGCCGGCTACAGGGAGGGGGGGCCGGTCATGTTGCTGCTGGGGGCGTCAACCACTCCACGTAGTCCAACGGGCATGGGGCGGCTCGCACTGTCCGGACTCGATTGCCCATTGATACGCCTCCTTCACGTTCACCGGCTCCCCAGCGCTGCTGTAGGCGAAAACGCAATCCGGGTAGACCGGCTGTAACCCATACCAGCAGGTGGTTATCAGGAGGGTCAGCACAAATGCGGCAAAGGGGTACCTCCACGTGAGAGGACCTGAGAGAGGACGGATCACACCGGAAATCGTACGACCGGGACCTCAACATCCGGCCCCCGCGGGGCCTTCCCATCGCCGAGGGGGTGGCCGGTCTTGCTGTTGTGCGGGTGTCAGCGTCGTCTTCTGAAGTAACCGTGTTGATGCAGTTTGTAGAGGACCCACGGAAGCAGGGCAGCCCACACCCCCAGGAACGCCCACTTGAACCACGGAGGCCCGTCCGGCCTGTCTCGCGCCAACTCTGAGGCAACCACGAAGAGCGAAGTCATGCCTCCCCGACTGCCCAGCCCGCAGGCCAACACACGGCCCCTCGGCACCAACCCAGACGGGGGAAGGTTCAGCCCGCTCCGCCGGCCCGCGGTGATCCCGTTCCACAGAATCCGGGCCCCCGGCCCTGTGTGTGTGGCGTCCCCCGCCCAGGTCCTTCCGATTCCGCCTCCAGGACCAGCCGCAGGGGCATCGGCCGGCCGCGGCCGGTGAAGGCCTTCCGCTGCGCTCCAGGCGCAGCCCCGCCCACTACACTCCCCGGCCCTGAGCCTGCTTCCCGGGCGGCCGGTTAGGTCGTCTCTTCCGGGTCTTGCGTGCCCGGCGCCGCCCAGCACGGTCAGACGACTCGGCTCATGCCGGCTGCTGGCGGCCGCCGCCCTCCACGGCCCAGCCTGTGATCTCGGGCCTGACCGGAGGAAGCGCCCACGGGTCCAGGGCTCCGTCGCAGAGCTCCGCCAGGAACTGGACCATTCCTCCCTCGTAGTGCCACCAGGGGCCGTTTCGGGAGCAGACGGTGACCGGCCAGCGCTCCGGATCATCGCCGAGCACACTCCAGAAGAACTGGTCGCCCTCCGCCGAGTCCCCCCAGGGCATCAGGCTCGTCGAGACGAGCTCCACGGGACGCAGTTCCGCGGGGTAGTCGAAGTCCCATCTCTTCGATTGCGTGCCCTCCGCGTTGACCTGGCCGATTTCCTGCCCGGGCCAGGGGAGCATGATGGCCAAAAAGTCGTCCAGGTCGAAGGCCGGATACCACTCGGCGAGCGACTTGAAGTCGGACGGCAGTGCCCTGCCGGCTTCTCCCTCGACCGCCCGCCAGTCGAAAACGGCTGGCGTCTGCCGGCGCAGTGCCACCAGGCCGGGGACAGTGCGTTCCAGTACGGCAATCGCCTCGTCCGGGTCGAGGATCCTGCGCACCGGCCTCTGGGTTCCCATGAGCTCTTCCACAGGCGCAGCATGCCAGACGGCTCCGACAGTCTCGCTGCTGGGTGATCCGCTGGTTGGGTTCCGGTGTAGCGGCTATATCAGCTAGATGCAGCATGTACCGTTGGCAAAAACATGGGACATCCACAGACCGTCTTGGCGGCAAGCGGTATTCTCTGAAAAGGACTATTGGGCATGTGGAGTGCTGACGATGTGGCGCGGGATTCGGTTCGGCGCCAGGGGGACGGTCTGGCCGGGGCTGCGGTTGTGGAGCGGGTCGTGGAGGCAGCGGTCAGGGAGCGGGAGACGGAACGGGTCCTGCTCGGCGGGGCGTTCTCCGAGTACGGGTCGGATCCGGAGCGGCTGGCCGCGGTCTGGGCGGCGAAGCACCGGGAGTGGCGGCGCGTCAGCCTCCTGATGGAGGCCTCCGGGTGGGGCGCGTACGAGCCGGAGCGGGACGTTCAGGGCTGCGAGTGGGCACGAGAGCGTGATGAACGGCGGCAGGAGGTCCTGTCCGGACACGCTGCGCAACTGGCGCGCCGGCAGGACGAACAAGATGAGCTGCGGGCGGAGCTGTGGCTGTCCGCGGGCTCCGGCCGGCTGATCAGGGCGGCGGCCGCTCGGGCAGGGCTGCGGCCCGCCGAGGTTCTGGCGCAGCTCGCCGAACGGGTCGTGGTCGACCAGGACGGCACGGTGTCCGTACCGCCGTTCTCGCCCTCCACGGCCACCTGAAGACCCACCGGAATTAGTCGTCGAAGGCCAGGAGAATGTCTGTGATTCAGCTCAGGGAACACCAGGTTGTACAGAAGTCGGCGTTCCGGAAATGGGTTGGATTCTCTGCAAGATCTTCTGTACCCGTTCAGGGGGTGCGGGGCACGATCGTGTCCGCGACCGGGTCGGGGAAGACGATCATGGCCGCCGCGTCCGCGCTGGAGTGCTTCCCCCGCGGGCGGATCCTCGTCACCGTCCCGACCCTGGACCTCCTCGTCCAGACCGCCCAGGCCTGGCGCAGGGTCGGGCACCGGGCTCCGATGGTCGCGGTCTGCTCGCTGGAGAACGACGCGGTCCTGGAGCAGCTCGGGGTGCGTACGACGACGAACCCGATCCAGCTCGCCTTGTGGGCCGGGACGGGGCCGGTCGTCGTGTTCGCCACGTACGCCTCGCTGGTGGACCGCGAGGACGTCGAGGCGCCCGTGGGGCAGCAGAAGGTGCGGGGGCCGTTGGAGGCCGCGCTCGCCGGCGGGGAGCGGCTGTACGGGCAGGTGATGGCCCCGTTCGACCTCGCGGTCGTGGACGAGGCGCACTCCACCGCCGGTGACCTCGCGCGGCCTTGGAGTGCGATCCACGACAACGCGCGGATCCCGGCCGCCTTCCGGCTGTACATGACGGCGACTCCGCGGATCCTGGCCGCGCCGCGGCCGCGGAAGGGCGGGGACGGGCCTGAGCCGGAGATCGCGAGCATGAGCGATGATCCGGACGGCATCTACGGGGCCTGGCTCCCGGGGGCGGAGCTGGGGCTGTCGGAGGCGGTGGAGCGGGGGATCCTCGCCGGGTTCGAGATCGACGTGCTGGAGATCCGCGACCCCGACCCCATCCTCGCCATCTCCGAGGACGGGCTGCGGGGCCGGCGTCTGGCCCTGCTGCTGGCCGCGCTGCTGGAGCACGCGGCGCGGCACAACCTCAAGACCGTCATGACGTTCCACCAGCGGGTCGAGGAAGCCGCCGCGTTCGCGGCGAAGCTGCCCGAGACCGCGGCCGAGCTGTACACCGCGGCGGGCACGGACGAGGGGGCGGCCGCCGCGGCCATGGCGCAGGCGGCGCTCCTCCCCCGCTCCTCGATCGGCGCCGAGTTCTACGAGCTGGAGACCGGCCGGCACGTCCCGCCGGACCGGGTGTGGGCGGCGTGGCTGTGCGGGGACCACCTCGTCGCCGAGCGGCGGGAGGTACTCCGGCAGTTCGCCAACGGCGTCGATGCCGGGGGGCGGCGGGTGCACCGGGCGTTCCTCGCGTCCGTACGCGTCCTCGGCGAAGGCGTCGACATCACCGGCGCACGGGGTGTGGAGGCGATCTGCTTCGCGGACACCCGCGGGTCGCAGGTCGAGATCGTGCAGAACATCGGCCGCGCGCTCCGGCCGAACCCGGACGGGACCACGAAGGTCGCCCGCATCATCGTCCCGGTCTTCCTGGAGCGGGGCGAGGACCCCGGCGACATGGTCGCCTCGGCGTCCTTTGCCCCCTTGGTGGCCGTGCTTCAGGGCCTCCGCTCGCATGACGCCCGCCTGGTCGAGCAGCTCGCCTCCCGCGCGCTCACCCGCGGACGGTACGAGCGGCCGGTCCACATCCAGCGCGACGAGGACGGCCGGATCACCAGCGCCAGCGCCGGGAACGGTGCCGGGGAGGACGGCGAGGACCAGGGGCAGGGCGGTACCGGCGCCGCGGCCGAGTCCGCGTTGCTGCGCTTCTCCAGCCCGCGGGATCCCGCGACGATCGCCGCCTTCCTGCGGACCCGCGTCTACCGGCCCGAGTCACTGGTCTGGCTGGAGGGGTACCAGGCCCTCCTGCGCTGGCGGAAGGAGAACGAGATCACCGGCCTGTACGCGGTCCCGTACGACGTGGAGACCGCGGTCGGGGTGACCGAGGACTTTCCGCTCGGGCGGTGGGTGCACCAGCAGCGGAAAGCCCTGCGCGGCGGCGAGCTGGAGGAGCGGCGCAGAACCCTCCTCGACGCGCCGGAGGCCGGGATGGTGTGGGAGCCGGGCGAGGAGGCGTGGGAGACCAAGCTCGCCGGTCTCCGCTCCTACCAGCGGGCACACGGGCACCTCGCACCCCGGCAGGACGCGGTGTGGGGCGAGGACGGCGAGCAGCTCGCGATCGGACAGCTGATGGCCAACCTCCGCCGGAAGGGTGGTCTCGGGAAGAACGAGGAGCGGGCCCGCGCCCGCGCGCAGCAGCTGGCCGCCATCGACCCGGACTGGGCGTGCCCGTGGCCGCTCGACTGGCAACGCCACCACCGGATCCTCGCCCAGCTCGCCGAAACCGAGACCGGCGGGCAGCTCCCCGCGATCGCGCCCGGGGTGCTCTTCGACGGCGACGACCTCGGCAGGTGGCTCACACGGCAGACCCGCGACTGGGCGCAGCTCTCCGCCGAGCAGCAGGAACGACTTGCCGCGCTCGGCGTGACGCCCGCCCAGGCCCCGGCCCCCGCCCCGGCGGCAGCGGGCGGCGGGGTGAAGGGCGGGTCGGGCAAGGCGCAGCAGGCGTTCCAGCGGGGCCT
Source organism: Streptomyces sp. NPDC048461 (assembly GCF_055587105.1). Taxonomy (NCBI): domain Bacteria; kingdom Bacillati; phylum Actinomycetota; class Actinomycetes; order Kitasatosporales; family Streptomycetaceae; genus Streptomyces; species Streptomyces sp. NPDC048461. The sequence goes on from NZ_JBVJGW010000024.1 coordinate 5,555, forward strand.
GGCGGCCCTCGCGCAGTGGGTCGCGCGGGAAGGAGCCGACCGGCCCGTGCCCCGCGGGCACGCCGAGCCGATCGAGGTCGACGGCGAGACCGAGCCGGTGACCGTGAAGCTCGGCGTGTGGGTCTCCAACACCCGGACCCGACGCGACAAGCTCGACCAGGCACAGCTGGACGCGCTCGCCGAGCTCGGGGTGGAGTGGGCGCGGTAACGGGACCGCGGGGCGTCGAGCGGTGGGGGGTAGGCCACCGGCCGTACGGCCCGCCCTACGACGCAGCGGGTCGCGCGGGAAGGCGCCGACCGGCTCGTGCCCCGCGCGCACGCCGAGCCGATCGAGGTCGACGGCGAGACCGAGCCGGTCATCGTCAAGCTCGGCGTGTGGGTCTCCAACACACGGGCCCGGCGCGACAAGCTCGACCGGGCGCAGTTGGACGCGCTCGCCGAGCTCGGGGTGGAGTGGGCGCGGTAGCGGGACCGCGGGGCGCCGAGCGGTGGCGGGGGTAGGCCACCGGCCGTACGGCCGGTACGACGGCGTGGAGCGCACATATCGCGTACGCGAGGCGTGCGCAGCGGGTGCGAGCCCTGCAGGCGGCCGCGTTCAGGAGAACGGCTGCCGCGGTGTTCCCGGCCCGATCACCGCAACCCGGTCCACGGCTACGTGGCCTTTTTGCGTGGTTGGCGTCTTCGGGCGGTGCCGTTCCGCGTCCTCTTCTACGCTCGTCCTCTACGTGATGCGGGATAGGGTACGTGATGCGGGATAGGGCCGGGGGGCAGGGTGCGGGCGAGAAGTGCGTGGGCGGGTTCGGTGGTTGCGGCCGCGACAGCGGTGGCTGCCGGGGCGTCGGCCGTGGTGACGAACTACGTGACGGATGTGCTGCCGGGCTGGGCCAAGAACCCGTGGGTGGTGTGGCCCGTCTTCGTCGCCTCCGTTGCTATAGCGGCCGTCCTGGCCGTGATCGGCCGCCGCCTGGACGGCGGCGGCGGGCCGGGGCCGGTGAGGCTGGTGCCGCTGGAGCGGGTCCTGGCCGGCGGAACCGAATCCCTGTCAGCCCCCCACGGCGCCGGGCCCGTCCGCGGGCGGGCCGACGAGCTCGCGGCGCTGCGCCGGATGCTGAAACGACCCGACGGCAAGCTGGCCGTGCTGTGCGGGGTCGGCGGGGTGGGGAAGACCACGATCGCCTCCGCGCTCGCGGACATCGGCCGCGCCGAAGGCCTGCGCGTGTTCTGGGTGCGCTGGCGCGGTCAGGGCGAACTCGCCGAGCAGATGACCCGGATCGCCCTGGCCTGCGGGCTCGCCGAGGAACGGCTGGAGGAGGCCCGGGCCGGTCGGGCCGGCCTTCCCGACCTGGTGTGGGAGCAGCTGGAGCGGGCCGGGCGGTGGCTGGTCGTGCTGGACAACGTGGACGACCCGGGGGCGGTGGGGCCTGGTGGTGAGCCGGTGGCGTCCTATCGGGGGTGGGTGCGGCCCGGTGGCCGGGGCCTGCTGCTGGTGACCAGCCGGGCCGGTGACCCTGCCGTGTGGGGCGCACGGGCCGAGCTGATGCGGGTGGCGTCGCTGGCGGCGTCGGCGGGCGGGCAGGTACTCCTCGACGCCGCGCCCGCGGCCGGCACCGCCGCAGAAGCGCAGCGTCTGTCCGTCCGGCTCGGCGGTCTTCCCCTCGCCCTGCATGCGGCCGGCCGCTATCTCGCCGCGCCCGGCAGCCGCTACCGCACCTTCAGCGCCTACCAGGACGCCCTCGACGGCCACCTGGCCACCCTCCTCGGCGCTGAACAACCGGGCGGGGCGGATCCCGAGGCCGCGCGCCGCCTGGTCCGCTACACCTGGGAACTCTCCCTCGACCAGCTCACCGCCAGCGGCAACACCCTCGCCCGGCCCGTCCTGCGCCTGCTCTCCCTCCTCGCGCCCGCACCGGTACCGGTCTCCTTCCTCAGCCCGGAACTGGTCACCGCGGCCTGCGGCCTGCCCGCCACCACCGTGACCGTCGAGAGCGCCGTGAACGGGCTTCACGCCTACGGCCTCCTCGACACCCCCGCGCCCGTAGACGGCGCCCCCGCCATCGGACAGGTCGTCCTCCATCCCCTGGTCCGCGAGATCACCGTCCTCTCCCTCCGCGCCGAAGTCCCGGACCCGCAGGACTGGCACCACGCCCTGGCCGCACGCATGGAAAGCGTGGTGGCTGAGGCCGCAAACGCCGAAAGCTCGGGCTGGGGCACCGTCCGGCTCCTCGCCCCCCATGCCCTCACCACCGCCCAGCTCACCCCCGACGCCGGGACCGCGGGCCGCACCCTCGACATGCTCTCGAGGAGCATTCGCCTAGCCGGACATCCTGAGCAGGCAGCCACCTTGGCGGAACAGGCTCTCAGCCGCCTCCAGCCAGAACTCGGCAACGACCACCCCGACACCCTCAGCAGCCGCAACAACCTCGCCACCGCCCTGCAGGGCCTCAGCCGCCACCAGGAAGCCGCCGACCTCCACCAACAGACGCTCACCGACCGCGAACGCACCCTCGGCCCTGACCACCCCGACACCCTCAGCAGCCGCAACAACCTCGCCAACGCCCTGCAGGGCCTCGGGCGGCATGAAGAAGCCGCCGACCTCCACCAACAGACGCTCACCGACCGCGAACGCACCCTCGGCCCTGACCACCCCGACACCCTCGGAAGCCGCAACAACCTCGCCAACGCCCTGCAGGACCTCTGGCGGCCTGAGGACGCCGCCGACCTCCACCAACAAAACCTCACCGACCGCGAACGCACCCTCGGACCCGACCACCCCCACACCCTCGGAAGCCGCAACAACCTCGCCAACGCCCTGCGACACTTCGGCCGGCATCAGGAAGCTGCCGACCTCCACCAACAGACGCTCACCGACTATGAACGCACCCTCGGACCCGACCACCCCCACACCCTCGGAAGCCGCAACAACCTCGCCGTCGCCCTGCAGGACCTCGGCCGACTTCAGGAAGCCGCCGACCTCCACCAACAGAACATCACCGCCTGCGAACGCACCCTCGGACCCGACCACCCCCACACCCTCATCAGCCGCAACAACCTCGCCATAATCCGTACACAGCTACCGTCCGGTTCCGTGGTTTGGCGGCTTCTGGACCGTTTCCGGATCCGTTCACGCGGTTGAGCAGCACGAGCTGGAGCGCCTCGGGGGGGCGAGGCGGCCGTGGAGCAGGCGGCGCTGCTCCCCCGCTCCTCGTTCGGCGCCGAACCATGCAGCAGGGCGCCGGCCTTCGCGGCTCCTGCTGTCGCAGCACGCCCCCGGTTCCGGTAGGTTGAACGCGTTCAAGTCGTCGGGTTCGAGGGTTGGTCATGCAGGCCGCTGTGCGAGCGAGTATTCATCCATGGCAGTTCGGCCTCGTGCTGTGCGCCGTGCTCACCCCCCTACCTGTGCTGATCGTGTGGTTCGCGGATTCCGGCAGCCCGGCGCTCGCCCTCGCGACCGCCGCGGTGGTCTCCGTGCCGTTGTTCCTGTACGCCCGGCCGTCCGGGTTCGTCTACGTCGCGGGCACCATCGCGGCGCTGCTGGTGCTGTGGTCGTTCATCGGCGCCATGGCCGGGATGTTCCTGTTCTTCCCCTCGGCGCTGCAGCTCCTGCTGGCCACCGGGGCGGACCCGCGCGAACGCCCGGCCGCCGCCAAGGTGATGGTCGCCACCGGACTCCTCATGTCGGCGGCGGTCGTGGTGCAGTCGTTGAGGAGCTGAGCGCTCCCAAGGGTCGGGCATAGCCAACCTCCGCAGGAAGGTCGGCCTCGGCAAGGACACGGAACGGGCCACACCCACGCCGAGCAGCCGACCGCGATCGACGAGGACTGGGCATGCCCCTGGCCGCTCGACTGGCAACGCCACCACCGGGTCGTGGCCCAGCTCGCCGAGACCGAGGCCGGCGGGCGGCTCCCCGCGATCGGACCCTGGGTGCTCTTCGACGGCGACGACCTCGACAGGTGGCTCACACGACAGGCCCGCGACTGGGCGCAGCTCTCCGCCGAGCAGCAGGAACGGCTGACCGCGCTCGGCGTACGAGCCGCCGCGGCCCCGGCCCCCGGCGGGCGCGGGCGCGGGTAGCAGGGTGAAGAAGCCGTCCAAGGCGCAGCAGGCGTTCCAGCGGGGCCTGGCAGCCCTCACGCGGTGGGTCGCGCGGGAAGGCGGCGACCGGCCCGTCCCCCGCAGGCACGCCGAGGTGCTGCCGGATGGGACGCCGGTCCGGCTGGGGGTCTGGTTGTCCAACGCCCGCAGCCGGCGGGACAAGCTCGACCAGGCGCAGCTGGACGCGCTCGCCGAGCTCGGGGCGGACTGGGCGCGATAGCGGGAGCGGCACGCGCGCTGCGGCCCTGCGCTCCGCGTGTGCCCTTGGCGTCGGTGCCGCGCAGGACATTGAGCACGGCTGGGCCGACCGCGTGAAGAGTGGTGCCCACGTGGTCGGCCCGTCAGCGATCAGGCGCTGCGTCCGACGGTCCTCCGAATCCAGTCGGCATACGCGGGAACGCTGCTGTACAGCCCTGGTCCGTCCGAGCACGCGACGCCCGGGGCGCCGGGCCCCGAGGTGGTCCCGACCAGTTCCCAGCGTCCGTGCCGTCCCTTCTGCAGCTGCGGTCCACCGGAGTCGCCGAAGCAGGCCATGGCCCGGGGCACGCGGCTGATGGTGCAGAGCCGGGTGCGGTCGGCATAGCCGGGGGCGCACTCAGCCGTGGCACCCCTGCGGGTTTCGAGCTGCTGCAACCGGTCCGCGAACGCCAACTCCGTGTCCGAAGTGGTGCCGAAGCCCAGAATCCTGGTCAGGGTGCCCGGCCCCCCCGCCCGCTTCGCGAGTGGAATGGGCGTTGCGGCCACGGGGCGGTCGAGGCGGACCAACGCCATGTCGTCCTTGTTCGCCCCTCCCTCGTAGCCATTCACGTAGCCGGGGTGGACGACGATCCGGTCGATGGCGCGGACAGTGCCCCCGGACGTACGGCGGCCGCTGCCGACGCGGACGGTGCCGTCGAGTACGAGGGCCTCACCCTGTACGCAGTGAGCGGCCGTGAGCACCCACTGCGGATCGATCAGCGCGGCCCCGCAGGTTCCGTCGAACAGCCCCTGTGACGGGGCCGATTCCGGAATCGTCGCCATGAAGGGGTAAGGCACGGTGGCATTGTTCCCATTGACGATCGCCGCGGCACTGCCGCTCATCAGGGTGCCGCACACCGCTGCGGTGAGAGCACCTACGACGGTGGTGCGGGCCACGCGACCACGCACCGATTTCAGGCTGAACACAGGGGGTTCCGTTCCTTGGACATCCGAACGTACCCAGCCTCCGTGTTCGACATCCATCGGACCATCGGGCCAGCAGGCCACCGGGCGGACCGGGTAGCGGTCCCCCACATGGTCGGGGTAGCCCCCCCCCCGGCGCGGCCGGCGGTGCCACGCCGCCGATGTCATCCGTGTGTGCATCGCCTCTGCCACGGCCCGCCCCCGAAGTGGTGGCTTCGGCATCGCAGGGATGCGCGAGTCCGCGGCAGTGCGGGGGCATCGGCGATCACCGTGAGGAGACTGGCTCGGGATGAGCGGGCGGTAGCGGGAGCACCGGGAGCCGGCGGGGCACCGCACCGCCCGTCGGACTCCGCGAAGCGGCAGCTCGCCTCCCGGGCACCGTCCCGGGGACGGCACGAGCGCACCGTCCACATCCAGCGCGACGAGAACGGCCGGATCACCAGCGCCAGCGCCGCGGCCGGCACCGGGTCCGGGGCCTGAGAGGAGGACGGCGAGGACCGGGAGCAGAGCGGTACCGCCCGCGGCCGAGTCGGCGCTGCTGCACTTCTCCAGCCCGTCCCAGCACCACCATCCCGCCCGCAGGGCCAAGGCAGTGCCCGAGAGCTCGTACCCGGACCACTGCGCCCACCAGCCGTCCGCGGCCAGTCTGGTCCCCGCCAGCACGCTGCCGCCGGTCCGGCGCTGCCTGCCCCCCTTCCGCGCAGTTCCGCCCGGTCAGGCGCCGGGGGCGGTGCCCGCCTCGCGGGCGCGGTGTTCGCTCGGGCGACTTGCCGCGCTCGGCGTAACACCCGCGCCGTCACCGGCTCCCGCCCCGGCGGCCGCGGGCCCGGACCCGGGTGGCGAGGCGAAGGGGGCGTCCAAGGCGCAGCAGGCGTTCCAGCGGGGCCTGGCAGCCCTCACCCGGTGGGTCGAGCGGGAAGGCACCGACCGGCCCGTGCCCCGCGGGCACGCCGAGACCATCACCGTCGACGGCGAAGCAGAACCGGTCATCGTCAAGCTCGGCGTATGGATCACCAACACCAAGGCCCGACGCAACAAACTCGACCAGGCCCAGCTCGCCGCGCTCGCCGAACTCGGTATCGGCTGGGCGCGGTGATACCCGGGCGGGTGGTTGGGATGCGCACCCGCTGCCGATGGAGGTCGTTCTCCAGGGGTGACCACATACAAGGCAGCCACGACCTTCGTACTCACCGCCGGCGCGGCGGCGGCACTGGCCGCAGCCGCCGTACCGGCTTCCGCCGGAGGCATCGGTGACGTCCTGTCACCGGCCTTCGGCACCAACTGCGCCAACCACAACACCGGACCCCACGCCGCCGGGACCACCACCACCGGCACCGGCGCCGCCGACGGCAACCTCCTCGGTCTCCCCCTCGGCAGCGCCCTCAACCAATGCGGCGGAGCCGACTTGACACCTGAAACGGACAGCCAGAACGGCCTCGCGAACCTGCACGGCGTCCCCATCGGCATCCTTGGCAGCGCCAGCAACACGGAGGAGGAGTAGGAGTCGATCACCCACACGAGCGTCCCGGCGCCGGCTCGCCGCCCAGCACCGGGACTTCGGAAGCTGAACGCCGAGCAGAAGCGCCGGTTCGGTGAGCTGGGCGTGAAGAAGGCCTTACGGGCCCGTAAGGCCCCCGCGAAGGCGGTTGTGGCGGCTGGGCCCGGCGCGGGCGGCGGGGCGTTCCAGAAGGGCGTGGAAGCGCTCGCGCAGTACGTCATGCGGGAGGGCCGGCTGCCGGCGCGGCGTGGTCGAGGTCCTGGCCGACGGGATCGAGTACCGCACCGGGATCTGGCTCGGGAACATGAGAGCCCGTCGCGACCGGCTCGACCAGGCGCAGCTGCGCGCGCTCGCCGAGCTTGGCGTGGGCTGGGCCCGGTAGGCGCAATGTGAGCCCGTGCCGACTCGGCCAGGGCTTGGGCGGCCTGGCGGAGGCCGGAGCGGCGGGGCGAGGCGGCGGGCCTCAGCGGGGAGCGGCCGCAGGCCGGCCGAACGCGACGGCCAACCGCAGCGGGGCGGCACCCCGCCCCCACGAACCGTACATATTGCGTACATGTGGCGTACGGAGGGCGTCTAGGGCGGGCGCGGGCGAAAGGAGCCCGGCGGCGGCAGCATCGGCCGGACGTTGGTACGCCGCCGGGTCCGGGGCCAGTCTCGCCTGCTCCCGGGCCGAGCCCCGGGAAAGGAGTGGGGCGGCCCGGCGGTACTGCCCCCGTCGAAGCGGGCACCGGGCCTGACCGGCACACCCATGTCGGTGCAGGCTGACACCGACCCAAACCGGCGTCCGGCCCCGGAGCCGGCGGCATCCTGCGGTCGCCTCGGGGCAGGAGAGCCGCATGCATCTCCTCCTGCTATTCCTCCTGCCCCTCGGACTGGCGCTCGTCCTCCTGGCCGTCGCCGAACCTCAGCACGCCGAACCCCAGCAACGCGGACGCCACCGCCGCTGACCCCGCCCGCCCCCCGCAGAGGACAGAGCACGCTCAAGGCGGCGCGGTCCATGGAGGTCACCGCGGACATGGCGAGGACGGGTGGCAGGCACGGGCTCCGTCTACAGGGTGCGGGCCGCGTCGATGCCGTCGGCGGTGGGGAGCAGGTCGCGTACCTGGGTGAGGTCCAGGAGACGGCCCAGCTGCTCGGGGACCGGGCCGGCGACGACCAGGCGGCCGGTGCGCAGCATGCGGACGATCACGTGGAGCATGGAGGAGTCGGCGAAGCCGACCTGGGTGACGTCGAGGACGATGCGTCGTACGGCGGGGTCGTCCACGGTGTCCGTACAGGCCTGGGTGAGGGGGGCCAGGGTGTCCTGGTCGAAGTCGCCTGCGCACTTGATGACGCGGACACCGTCCTCGTCGGGTAGGACCTGGACCTGCTGTTCCACCTGCGTACTCCCCAACATCCGCCCGGCCCGCTGGTCTCGCGGCCGCTATCGGCTGCCCAACATACCGGCGCAGACCATGCCGGTTGGCCGTGGTCCGGAAGCCGGTTCGCCCCGGCCGTGACCGGTTCGGATACGGGCGGGATGATTCCGCTTCCGCGCCCCTGTACGGCTCGGGAGGCGAGCTCCGCGGCAGCGTGGAGCAGCAGGCGGGGCGCCGGGGACTGCTCTGTCCGGGGGGGCAGGCCGGTGCGCCGAGCGATCCGGGGCAGGCGGTTAGAGTCCTCCGGTGGCCGCGCCCGCAGCGTGGCCGACCCGAGAGGGCATAGGAGGCCGAACAGCCCGTGGTGACCCGCCCCACCCCCATATCCTGCTCCGCCGTCTATAAGGGCAGCGAGCCGATCGCCGCCGCCCGCCACCTCGCCCGCCGCTTCCTCACCGACCTCCGGCACGTGCACCGCCTGCCGGTCAGCGAGCGCGCCCTGGAGCTGGTGGAGCTCGTGGTCAGCGAGCTGGTCACCAACACCCGGAAATACGCGCCCGGGCCGAGCGGGCTGCACCTGGAAGTGCGGGAGGGCTGTGTGGAAGTGATGGTGTGGGACAGCAACCCCAGCCCGCCCGCGATCCTGCCGCCCGACCCGCTGCGCATCGGACAGCAGGGGCTCGCGATCGTCGTGGGCGTCGCCCGCGCCTTCGGGATCGAGCGCGGACCCACCGGGAAACGCATCACCGCGACCATCGCCCTCACCGACAGCTGAAGCAGTCGGTACGAGCACGTCGACAGGCCGGGCGGGCCCGCGGGCCCCGGTGCGGGGTGGGGGTGGCCCTGACGCCTGACGTCGGCACCACCGTGCGCGGTACCCGTCACCGTCAGGCCCGGCGGTGGTCGGCCCGCGGTGACGGAAGCGGTCAGGCGCCAGGACCCGGGACCCGTCCCGGAAGCTGGGGCGGACCCCCGGGACAGCGTTGGCTCCCACCCCTCCAACGAACCTCCCCCACCCGCGGACACGCACGGCAAGGGCGCACCCCCGGGGCGCTGAGCCTAGGGCGGGAGCGGTCAGAAGGCGGTGGGGATGATGTCGAAGGTCTTGTCCGCGCCCGTGACGGCCAGCAGACGGGCAACCTGGCTACCGGGCGCGGCCAGACACAGGCCGCGCCCGGACTCACGGGCGACCAGCATGGCGCGGATCAGGACGTTCAGCCCCGAGGAGTCGCAGAAGTCGACCCGGCTCAGGTCCACGACGACGTCGGTGGGGCCGCCGGTGTGGGCCAAGGCGCCGAGGAGCGCGGTGCGCAGGGCGGGGGCCTGGTCGACGTCGAGCTCGCCGGTGGGGCGAACGATGATCACGTCACCACGTATCTCGGTCTCCACCGACTGCGGCCCGGTGGTCGCATCCGTTGCCATGCTGAATCTCCTCCATGCCGGACAGGGTCCTGGTGACCGTACTTGAGGATCTTCCTCGGCGGCCACGCCCGGGGTGCCGCCCGTAGGTGACGCGGGCCCGGGCCCGCTCGCGGCGTGCGCGGCCCGGATACCGGGTACCAGTGGCGCCATCAGCGGGTACGCCCCACGCCCTTGCCCTGTGCGGCCTGCTGCCGGTGAGCGGGGATCGCGGCTTCCGTCGGGGCCTGCTGTCCGGGAGCTGCGGCGGCGGGTGTGGTGGTGGAGCGGGAGCGGGCCGCCGCCGCGGAGACCCGGATCCGCACCGGGGACGCGTGCGCGGGCGGCTCCGAGGGCGGTGTCGTCAGGGAGTGCAGGGTCGCGTCCACGAGACGGCCGACCGCGGCCGAGCCGGAGACCTCCTTGAAGGAGGTGTCGTCCTTCAGGCGGGCCAGGTGCGCGCCGAGGAGTGCGGGGCCGCCCTGGTCGCGGATCCGGTTCATGCGGGCCGCGAGCAGGGGCCAGGGGCGGGAGCGGACCAGGAGACCCACCTCCGTCTCTGGCAGCACGTCCCTGACGAGGCCGACGATCGTGGCGTGCGCGAGCCGGTTCACGCCGAGCTGTTCCAAGGCCTTCGCCCGGTCGCCGAGATCCAGGTCCCTCGGCACGGTCAGCCCCTCGGTCAGCGGACCCCAGGAACGCTTCGCGTCCCGGCTCGCGGGCGGCGCCCACGGATCGACGGCCTCCCCCACCGGCACAGCAGCAGGAGCAGGGGCGGGAGCGGGAGCGGGCACACGGGCGTCAGCCGGAGCCGGATCGGGAGCGGAGGACGGGCCGCGCGCCGGGGCGGGTGCCGGGGCGGGTGCCGCGGCGGCCGGAGCGGTCCTCTCCGCGCGAGCGAAGGTGAGCCGACCGTCTCCCCCGCCAACGAGGTCGCCCGCGGGTCCTCTCCGCGCGAGCGAAGGTGAGCCGTTTCCCCTATCCGCGCGGCTGTTCCCGGTCAGGCGCCGGGGGCGGTGCCCGCCTCGCGGGCGGCGTGCCGCCGGACATCCTCCGAAAGCCACGCCAGCGGCCCCACCCACCGCGGGCGGAGCGGGCCGCGGCCGGTGGACGGCGCCCCGGTATAAGGTGGCCACGCCCGCCGTGCCAGCCAGGACCGACAGGACGAAGTCCGTCTGCACCATGCCGAGGTGGCCCGCCCGCCAAGCGGCCGCGAACAGCACGCCGGTCAGCAGCATGCCGTCGACAGCGATCCGGTCCCGGTCCGACAGCGCCCATCAAGCCGCCCATACCCGATCCGTCCACACCCGCAAGGCCTGTCGTCCGGATGTGGGGGCCTTCGCCGTCACCGCGTACGCCCCGCGCTCCTGACCGGTGCCGCCTGCTGCCGGTGGGCGGAGACGGCGGCCTCCGTCGGGGCCGGCTGGCCGGATGCCGCGGCGGCCGGGGTGGTGGTGGAGCGGGAGCCGGCCCCCGCCGCGGACACCAGCGAGTGTGGTGGGCCAGGAATGGCAGCTTGGTAACGCGCTGCGGCTATAAGCCTCCAGCAGCCGCGCCGACAGCTCCCGGTCGGCCCGGGCCCGCGCCGAGCCCGGCGGCCCCGGCGCGGGGCGTCCGGCCTGATCCCGGGGGCCCGCGGGAGTGGAGAGCGCCCGAGCGCACCGTCCAGCACCAGCGTCCCGGCCAGGAGGGCCAAGGCCAGGCCGCCGGGCCTCGCCCGGGAATTAGGTCACGTATTGACCTGGATGTCTTCTAGCGTTGCGTCCTCGGCAGGAATGCCTGCGGGACTCGGCGAGGGGGAACTCCGAATGACGATTCTGGTGACCGGCGGGACGGGGAACCTGGGCCGCCACATCGTGGAACGGTTGCTGCTCACGGGCCGGACGGTCCGCGTGCTGACCCGCGATGCGAGCGTCCACCGGCCGCCGGCGGGTGTCGAGGTGGTGGAAGGTGACCTGGAGCAGCCGTCGTCCCTGGCCGCGGCGCTGGACGGCGTCGGCGGCCTTCACCTGCTCGGCACCACGGGGGTGGACCACGCACCCCTGCGGACCGGGAGCGAGATCCTGACGATGGCCGCCGAGGCAGGCGTGCGCCGTATCACGGTCCTGTCGCCCGGCGACGGGGAGGGGTTGGACGAGGCGGTGCGTGGCAGCGCTCTGGAGTGGACGTTCCTCTGGCCGGTCGACCTGATGGCCAACGCTTTGGGGTGGGGCGACGCCATCCGCGCCGAGGACCGAGTCCGTGAACCGTACGGTGACCGGCGAACCGCCTCGGTGCACGAGAAGGACGTCGCGGACGTCGTCAGCATCATCCTGACCGGTGGCGGGCACGCCGGCCGCAGCTACGTCCTGACCGGCCCCCAGGCACTCAGCCCGGCCGACAAGACCGCCGCCCTCGCGGCGGCGGCCGGCCGCGAGATTCACTTCACGCACCTGACGGACAGGCAGGCACGCGAGCTGTGGCAGGCTCAGGGATGGCCCGAGGAAGGCATCGACTTCATGCTGCACATGTGGGCAACGGTGCCCGCCACAGTGGCCGATGTGACGTCTTCGGTAGAGCGTGTCACCGGCCACCCTCCCCGCAGCTTCGCGCAATGGGCCACCGCGCACGCCGAGACGTTCCGGAGCCTGTTCTCCGAGTAGGACACGCACCGCCGGCTCAAGCACCCGCTCAGACGCCGGGCAGCGCGGCCGCGCTTGCCGGACTCGGGGTGAAATGGGCGTAGGTTTGGGCGCCGAACCCACCCGCCTTGAACCGTACGTATTGCGTACGCAGGGGGTACGGATGCCCTCCGCGTCGATCCGATCCCGGCCCGCGCTCATGTCCCGCTTCGGTTGGGGGTTGCTGCCGCCGTTACCTCCCGCTCGTGCGCCCGGGGCCGGTAGGGCCGCGGCGCCTCACAGCCGGCTGCAGCCCGTCCAGGGTCCGGATCGGTGTGGATCTTCGCCTGCCGTGGAGGCTTTGGTCAGTGTGGAGTTCGGGCGCGGCTGTGAGGGTGGCCGCGCAGGGTGATGTTGTGGTCGGTGACGGCCGAGAGGTCACCGCACTGGCGGGCCCGCCGGCGCTCCTCACCCGCTTCGGCGCAGATCTCACACCCGGAAATGGGGATTGGGAACCGCCAGTCGTGGTCGGGAAGATCGAGCGGCGCTGGCTGCACACTGCTGTGGTTCATGGGACTGCTCCTTTGCCGGCCCCCTTCGGCAAGCTACCGCCGGTAATGGAACTGACGGCGCGTGAGGTGCGAAACCGGCCATATCTCCGGCCTGGACACGCGAAGACGGGCCGTACGGGTTTGGGGACCGGGAGGACCGGCACGGCCGGCGTGCTTCCCGGCCGCGCGGAGAGCTCCCGGAGCCGCGGCCGGGCTGGCCTCGCTCAAGGCCCCGCCCGGTGTTCGCCTGCCCGGTGGGTGATCGCAGACCTCGGCGGCATTGGAGCCGATGACGGTGCAGCGGGGTCTGCCGGAGCGGCGGGCCCAACCATGGTGCGCCGCTCCGGCAGGTTCCGGGGTGCGCGCCGATACGCGGGGCGCACCCCCGGGTGCGGTGTCCGGGCTCGAGGGGCGGACACCACGTGAGGGGTGGATCAGGAGCCGGGCCGGGGGCGGCTCCCGGAGGGGGCGGCTCGTTCCTCGCCGCGCTGGCCGGGGACGAGCCGGCCAGCGGCCTGCCACTCCCGGACGAGAGCCGCGTAGATCGGCGGGAAGCCGGGGGGGAGAACCCTTTCTTCCACTCTCTGTTGCCCGGCGGCAGCTGGGGCGGCCCCCATCCTCGTGGTCATATCCCGTTCAACGCGCAACCGCCTGGCCGGTTACCCCGCCACGGGGTGACAGGTGCCTTCGCAGGCCAGGGCGCGCCCGCGCCCTTCCCCCTGCCCGCGGCCCAGGTCGGCTGGTCGTGGTGTGCGGCCGGAGCGGGCGGTGGTGCCGGTGACGTCCACGGCCTGGGCACCGGATGGCACGAACTGCTCAAGGCCCGACCTGGCTTCGCTGCTGGAGCGGGGCGGGCCGGCGGCAGTGCCTGCGACTGCAGCAGACGCGGACGCGTGCAGGGCGCCGCCGGGTCCCCGCCACTACAGGGTGCGGGCTTCTACTCTCTCCCACCTCCACCGCAACCGGCGAAGTAGAGGCCGGATACCTCAAGCCCCTGATTGCAGCCACCTACCCACTGGAACGCATCGCCGCCGCCCACCGCGACGACGAAAACGGAACCGGAACCCCGGGGAAACGCATCATCGCCCTCACCGACGACACCACCTCTGTGCCGGCCGTCGGCCGTGGGGGTCGGCGTCGCAGCCGATAGCGCTCAATGCGCCGCTGGAGGTCGCTGCTGGTGGACGTCAGGGCGCAAAGGGGTCCACGCGGGTGAGTTGGGTGCTCGCTGCCCAGAGGGCTTCTGCGGTGGGCGGGTCGGTCATGTGGGGGTGGGGTGTTTCAAGGTGGGGCCTGCCGCTGAGGCCGAGCCTGCCGGGACCCCACAGCTGGCCGCCTCGGACCTCAGGGTCGAGGGTGGCCCGGACCGCGGGCCAGGCCCCTGCGTCCTTGCCCTGAAGGAGGAGTTTCGCGGGGAGGGTCAGGAGGTGCCGGGGGCCAGAGCGCTGGTGGATGCCGGGGCGGGGCGGGGTGAGTGCGTCCAGGGCGCCGCCGGGGTGGGCGACGACGCTCATGCAGGTGCTGTCCGAGGCGCGGAGCCGGCGGTCGAGTTCGAAGGCGAAGAGCATCTGGGCGAGTTTGGAGCGTCCGTAGGTGCGCTTGGGATCGTAGCCGCGTACGGATTGCAGGTCGTCGAGGTCGAGGCGTTCGGAGCGGGCGGCGAAGCTGCCCATGGTGACGATCCGGGCCGCCGGAGCTGCGTTGAGCAGGGACGTGAGCCAGTGCACCAGGGCGAAGTGGCCGAGGTGGTTGGTGGCGAACATCAGCTCGTGGCCGGGCCGGTTCTGCATGCGCGGCGGGGCGTCGAGAGCGACGCCCGCGTTGAGGACCACGGCGTCCAGGGCGTCGGTCTCCAGTCGGCTGACGGATGTCCGCAGAGAGGCGAGGTCGGCCAGGTCCAGCGGTATGTGCTGCACCTGGGGCCCGCGCACGCGGCTGGAGATGGCCTCCACGGCGGCGACGGCCTTCTCCGGGCTGCGGCTGCCGATGATGACGGTCGCTCCGGCGCCGGCGAGCTGCTCGGCGATGAAGTAGCCGATGCCGGCGTTGCCGCCGGTCACCAGCACGGTGGCGCCGTCGGCGCGCCGGGGCTTGTGAACGTTCCAGGCCACGGGGGCTCCTTGCAGGGTGTCGCGGGTGGGGCCCTCAGGTGGCGGCGGAGGCGTGATCAGATTTCGGGCCAGCCCAGTTGGAGACGGCGGAACGCCTCGGCGAGGGAGGCCTTGCGGTCGGGACGGCGTGATGCCACGTCCGGGGTCTCCAGCACGTAGCGCGCCAACAGGCGCAGCGACTCGTCGGGCTCGCTCCGGCCTGCGGCTTCGGCGAGCAGGGCGGCGAGCGGCTCCTGGCAGGCCACCCAGACCTGACGGGCGTAAGCCCACAGTGCCGGGGTGTCCATGATCAGTTGTGACGCACGCCGGTACTGCTCCGGCAGGTCATCCTCGTCGGCGAAGGGGGCCCGGCCCAGGAAGAAGCCGTGCAGGGCCTCCAGTGCCGAGCAGCCCTCGGGCCGGTTGCGGACCGCGTCGACCAGAGCGGCTTCCCGCTCCCCGCTGTCGGCGAGGATCAGTGCTTCCTTGCCCGCAGGGAAATGCGCGAACAGGGTCGTGGTCGCGGTGTCCGCGGCCTCGGCGATCTGCGCGATCGTCACCTTCTCGTACCCGTGCTCCAGGAAGAGCTCCAGGGCCGCGTCGGCCAGGGCCCTGCGGGTTGCCGCCTTCTTGCGTTCGCGCCTGCCGGGCGCGGCTCCAGTGGTCGCCATGACTGAAAGGTAGCACCACACATTTCAAAACCCTACTCGTTTCACTTTTGGCTGTAGTTGTGTTTCAGTCTCTGTGGTAATTCGAATGTCGTTCACTCTCGGAGGCCGCCATGACCACCACCGCACAGACCGGCCCTCCTGGGCCTCCGACAGGAGCGGCACGGCTCGGCAAGCTCACGATGTGGGCGGTCCTGCTCCTGGTCCTGCTCGCCGACGCGCTCGACATGATCGACGCCACCGTCACCAACATCGCAGCGCCCACGATCGCGGGAGACATAGGGGGCGGGGACGGCCTGATCAAATGGCTCGGCGCGTCCTACGCCCTGGCCATGGGGGTCCTGCTCGCCATCGGAGGACGCCTCGGCGACCGCTACGGACAGCGCCGCCTCTTCCTCATCGGCATGAGCGGCTTCACCCTCGCCTCCGCCGTCTGTGGACTGGCCACCGGACCCGGAGTGATGATCTGCGCCCGGATCCTGCAGGGCGCCTTCGGTGCGCTCCTGATCCCGCAGGGCATGGCGATCATCACCCGCCACTTCACGCCCGAGATGCGGCGCACCTCGTTTAACCTGTTCGGACCGCTGCTCGGCATCGCCACGATCGGCGGCCCGGTCCTGGCCGGATTCGTCATCGACGCCGACTTCGCCGGGCTCTCCTGGCGGCCGATCTTCCTGGTCAATCTCCTCCTGGGCACCATCGGCGTCGCCCTGGCCGCCCGGCTCCTGCCCCGCGACCACACCGACTCGACGGTCACCGTGGACGGGATCGGCGCGGGCATCCTCGCCCTGGCCATGTTCGGGACCATGTTCGGGCTGATCGACGGATCCGAGTCCGACTGGAGCGTCCTGTCCCTCGCGGCCCTGGCCGCCGGCGTGGTCTTCCTGCTGCTGTTCGCACGCCGTCAGCGCACGGCCCCGGCCCCGCTCATCACGCCCTCCCTGTTCCGCAACAAGGGCTTCACCTCAGGACTGCTGGTCGGGCTGATGTTCTTCGCCGTCACCAACGGACTGGCCTTCGTCATCTCCCTGTTCATCCAGCAGGCCCTGGGCGCCAGTCCCGGCAGTGCGGCCGTCGGCATGCTCCCGCTCACCCTCGGCATCATGGTCGGCGCCGGCGCGGGCATGGCCCTGACCAAGAAGCTGGGCCGCCTCCTCATCCTCGCCGGCATGCTCATCACCCTCGCCGGCGCCGGCTGGCTCCTCGCCCTGGTGACCACCAGCGGCACCGACGTCACCCTGCTCTCCCTGGCACCCGCCAGCGTCCTGGCCGGCATCGGCATGGGCGCCTGCTTCGGCACCCTCTTCGACATCACCATCGGCAACACCGACCCCGCCGAAGCCGGCAGCGCCAGCGGCACCCTCACCGCCGTACAGCAACTCGCCACCGCCCTCGGCTCCGCCACCGTCACCACCGTCTACCTCCACGGCGGAGCCCCCGACCACGCCATGACCCTCGCCATCATCACCGTCATGACCGTCACCATCATCTGCATCCCCTTCCTCAACCTCCTCCCCAAGACCACACCCACCGACAACCCGACCCCAATCCACTGAACCCTCAGAACCACCCCGCCCCGACAACGACGGACAGCCACCACCCACGCACGGCGTCCGCGCTCACCCCAGCGCAGGAAGTCGGCCTACGCCAGCCCGAGCTGGCCCGACCGACCGGGCGGCCGCGAACAGCAGGCCCCGGGCAGCGACCCGGTCCCGGACCGACAGCGCCCACCACGCCGCCCGTGCCCGATCCACGCCCGTGCAGCAGGAACGGCTGGCCGCGCTCGGCGTACGAGCCGCCCAGACCCCGGCGCCCGTCGCCGCACCGGCCGCGGCTACGGGCGGCGGGGTCAAGGGGCCGTCCAAGGCGCAGTAGGCGTTCCAGCGGGCCTGGCAGCCCTCACGCAGTGGGTCGCGCGGGAAGGCTCCGACTGGCCCGTCCAACGCGGGCACGCCGAGCCGATCGCGGTCGACGGCGAGGCAGAACCGCAGGCGGAAAACGCGCAGGTCATGCTCGCGAGAACGCAGCTCCCAAACGACGGTTACATGATCGCCCCGACAGCTCCGGCGCTCGGGGAACTGCGAGGCCGACCCCGTGGATTGCCGAACACGCGCGTAAGGCCGATCACGGGGTTGGCGTCGCAGTTCCCCGAGCCCCTGATGATGAGACCGTGCCGTAGGCCCGGAGGGTGTCGGCCGGGTCGCCGGGGCGGCCTCGCAGAGTGGCGTCCAGAAAGGCAAGGGTGGCCGCGGCGACGACGCGCGGGCTCTCGGTGCGGCCCAGGGTGCCGACGATCGAGGGCACCGGCGGCAGGTAGAGCGGGCCGTCCATAAAGGTGAGGTGCCCGGCGCCGGGGACGGTGAGCCGGTAGCTCGTCGCGGTGCTGTGCTCGAGGGCCTCGGTGAGCCGGGGCAGGTAGCGCGGGTCGGTGCCGGCGGTGATCTCCTGGGTGAGCGCGAGCGCTGGCTGCTCGAGGTCGGGCGCGGTGGGGCCGTGGGGGTAGCCGTCCAGGTCGACGACGGCGTCGAACCGGCGGTCCTGCCGGGCCACCTGCAGGGCGGCGGCTCCGCCCAGCGAGTGGCCGGCCACTGCGGCGCGGCCGGTGTCCAGGCATCCGGTCAGCGGGTCGGCGCTCTCACCGCGGTCCAGTCGCTCCAGCTGGGTGAGGGCGAAGCCGAGGTCGGCGGCCCGGACGGCGGTCCAGTCGGCGGCCAGTTCCTCGTCCCTGTCGCGGTCCCCGGAGGAGGCGGTGGTGGCGCGGATGATGCGGCCGTCGTCGAGGACGACGACGGTGGAGTCGTACGGGTGGTCGAGGGCGGCGACGAGGTAGCCGTGGCTGGCCAGCTCCTCCGCCCAGGCGGTGTTCTGGGAGCGCACCCCGCCCGACCCCGGGGAGAAGAGGACGACCGGGAACCGCTCTCCCCCGCCAGCCACCGGGGCGTCGACGACTGCGCGGCTGCGGGCTCTTGGTACGCCGTCGACCAGGAAACCGGGCAGGCCGACCCCGCCGGCGAGGGCCTCGGAGACGGTCCGCGCCTCGCCCTCCGTGCGTCCCAGGTACTGGGCCCGGGGGACGCCCCCAGGGCTCTCCTGCGCCGGGTACCAGAGTTGGACCACGAGGGTGCGCCGATCGTCCGGATCGGTGGTGAAGCTCTCGGGGCGGAGCGGGTCGGTCCACTGCACCACCCGGGTTCCGACAGCGAAGGCGCCCGTCGGCTCGGGAAATATGGGCACGGGGAAGGCCCAGGCGGCCACCGGGCCGGCGGCGATCAGGCCGGCGCATGCCAGCGATCCCGGCAGGGCCAGCCACCAGCGGGCCCGCCATGCCGGTCGGCCGGCACCGCGCCGCAGCAGGGGCGGGAGGGCGAACGCCGAGGCGACGGCGGCGCCGGCCAAGACCGGCAGCATCTGCCAGCGGATCCCCACGATGCCCAGCACGATCGCCGACGGCACGAGGACCGCCCCCGCCACGACGGTGATGGGCCGGCGGGCGGCCAGGGGGAGCCAGCGCGCCACCAGCAGCGCGACGGCGCCCAGCAGGACGAGGACTTCCGGAAGGGACAGGAACAGCCCCGGGATGGTTTCGGTCATCCGGCTATGCTCGGTGCCGGGTCCGCGCCGCCGCATCGGCCCCAGGTCGCCGCCGGCTGCGACCGGAGTGGTAACCGGGTACCCCGGACCGGCGGCCGGCCTGCGACCGCGGGAGGTGGCGGCTCTCCTCCTGTGGTCGTACTCCGGCACTGCGTCATGCACCACCCCCTCCGCCATCGTCGCCTTCAGGAGGTCTGCCCAGCAGTCGGTGCCCTTCGCCTTCGCCCGGGCCGCACTGGCCATCACAACTGAGTGCACGTTGTCGTCGAGGTGTTGAGGCGCGCCGGGTGCTCCCGACTGTGGTGCGCTCAGCGGACCGCAGGAAGCTGGCGGGCGAAGCGGCGGACGGCATCAGTGAAGGCATCGGGGTCGTCGAAGTTCGCAAGGTGTCGTGCCCGCGGGATCAATTCGATGCGAGCGTGTGGATGCGCGCGGGCAAAATCCGCCTCCCCGGCGCGGAAGACGGTGTCCTTCTCGCCGTTCAGGATGAGGACCGGAGCGTGTACATAACGCATCGCGTCCGCGTCGAAGCGTCCGAGTACTTCGTCCCAGGCTGCTGGCAGGGTACGGAAGGCGTAGCCGGTGCGGATGGTCGCCTCCACCACTTCCTGTGGGTAGAGCCGCCGCAGCAACTGGTCGTTCCACCGGGCCAGGCGATCCTCCGGCAGACGGGGGACCAGCCTGGCGAGCCACCGGTAGGGCGTTACCCGGAGGCCACGGGTGGAAGCGCTGGCACCCGCGAGAACCATTCCGCGCAGTTGTTCCGGGCAGCACCGCGCGAACTCCAACGCGGCGTAGCCACCGAGCGAGTGCCCGACGACCAGAGCCGGCCCGCGATCGAGCAAGTCCACCGCGGAAGCGATGATCTCCGTCGCGGTGCTCAGGCTCCAGGGCTGGGCGCTGCGCTCCCCATGGCCGGGCAGGTCGATGGCGACTACCGGGAACTCCTCCCGGAGCGCGGCAAGCTGCATGCTCCACTGTCCCGCGCTGAAGCGCGTCCCGTGGACGAAGACTATGGGCACTGCATCCGCTGCTGTCATCAGTCCCCCAGGCTGTCCCGGCGCTCAGTAAAGCTGTACGTGAGTGACCAGAATGTGGGGAGGGGTGCTGTCCGCCACGATGACGTACTCCGCGATGCCGAGGGCCCCCTCCTCGCCGAGGGCGAGGCGGCGCTGCTGGGGGCGGCGGGCGGAGGCTGTGCTCCCGGGGACCATGCCCGCGCTGTCGCTGATGGAGACCATCGCGGCGACGAGCGCCCCGAACGCGTCCGGGGGAAGTGCGGGGTCCATCATCAGCTGCGCGACGTCTTCAGCGAGCTCGCAGGGAAGTCCGGCGTCGTACGGATCACTCAACGGGGAGGCCTGCCCCCTGGCGCCGCACGAGGAGTTCGGCGAGCGACACGGTCGGGGTCGTGCCGGCCAGTGCGGCGTCGGCACGCTGATCTGCATCCAGGTCGGAGTCGAGCATCGCCTCCAGCCACCATCGCCGCAGGACGTTCTCCGCCCTCTCCGGCGCCGCGGCCAGCAGCTCCCGGTAGAACTCCATCCTCCGCTCCCCCGACAGAGCGGCCGCGATGCCCTCGGCATTGCGCGGTACCCGCTCAGGCTCGTGGCGGTGAACTGGTTGTGCGGTCATGGCGCGCCCCTTCCCTCGGCTCCGAGTCTGCCCTGCCGCTGCCTCCGCAGTCGACCCGCGCACGGAAACAGCTCCTGAACCGGTACGGAGTGGTCGAGAGATAGTCCTCTCCATGAAGACGACGGAGTTGGCGGTCGGAACATCGGTCAGGACGGCTTTTGAAGATCCTGGGTTGCCAGAGGGCAGCGTGGGAGAAGTCGTGATTGTGCACGACGACCTGACGGACGGTGTCGATGTCCAGTTCAGCGATGGACGGATGATCAACATCTTGGGCAATGCCCTGGACCCGGCTCTTCAGCCGTGCAGTTGACCCGACCCACCACACGGATGGTGCGGCCGCCCGTCCGATGCCTCCCGTCCCTGCGCGGCGTTTGTCCAGTCCAGTGGGCCCGCCCCCCCATCCGATCACAGCGGCGGGCAGGGCCATGGAGAGGTACAGCACGGTCTCGATGCGATCGACGCGCGGTGCTGTTCGGGGTGCGGGCCCGGTGGGGGCTCGGGCGGGAGACTGCCGGGCATGGACATGGAGTCGGTGACGGTGGAACTGCTTGCGTTGCAGCCTGCGGAGTTCACCGCAGCCAGGGACGCGTACGTGGCTCGGTCGCGGAAGGCCGGTGACAAGGAGCTTGCGGTCGCGATCGCGGGCTTGCGGAAGCCGACGCTCGCGGTGTGGGCGGCGGGGCTGCTGGCACGCCGCCGCCCTGATGAGGCCCAAGGGCTGCTGCAGCTCGGCGAGGCGCTCCGTGCTGCGCACCGGACGCTGGACGCCGGGCAGCTGCGGAAGCTGTCGCATGATCAGCATGTGGTGATCGGGGAGCTCGCGCGTACCGCGCGAGCCCTCGCGGCCGAGGCCGGGCAGGCGCTGAGCGAGCCGGTGCTGCACGACGTCGAGCAGATCCTTCATGCGGTTCTCGCCGACGGGGACATCGCGGAGCAGTGGGTGGCGGGCCGACTGGTGAAGGCTCCGGATGCGGTACGCGGGTTCACCGGCCTGGAACCGCAGCCGGGCGCGGCTCCGCCGGGCAGCAAGGCAGTCGCCGGGCCCGTCGGAGTCGCGTCGAAGGGGGCCCGCTCCCGTGCGCGCACGGCGGGGCCCGTCGAGGAGGCGGAACGGGCGCGCCGGGAGCGGGCGAAGGCGGCGCGGGAGGCGTTGGCCGAGGCTCGGGCCGAGGCCGACCGGCTCGAAGTGGCCTCCGCCGCCAGCCAGGAGCTGGCGGACTCCGCGGCCGCGACGGTGGCCGCGGCTGAGCTGGAGGTGGCTGCCGCGAAGGAACGGCTCGTCGAGGCCCGTTCGGTGAGCGTGGAGGCGGCCGCACGCCATCGGGAAGCCGGCCGGGCGGCTTCCCGGGCCCGGGCGCACGTGAAGGCCGCGGCGCGCAGTGCCGAGAAGCTCACGAGTCCCGAGGGATGAACCGCGGCCGGTGCCCGATGCCCGGCGGCGGCCCACCGGATCGCCGTGGCAGCGTCGGGCCCTCCGGGCGGGCGGAGCTGCACGGCGAGCGGCCGCCCGGACCCGGCCTCCGAACGCGTGTTCCGCGTCGCGGGCGGATGATCACGCGCACTGACGTTTTCTGTGTCTCGGGCAGGCCATGATCCGGCGTTCGGCGGGCAGCAGCGGGGGGAGGGCATTTCCTGAGTTCGCCCTCCGCCGACGGACCGTCGGCGGTTCCCACGAGGAAGAGGCTGTTCATGTCGCAGGTCGAAGAGTCCATCGAGGTCGATGTCCCCGTACGTACCGCCTACAACCAGTGGACGCAGTTCGAGACGTTCCCCCACTTCATGGACGGCGTCGAGAAGATCACCCAGGTCAACGACACCCTGACCCACTGGGAGACCAAGGTCGCCGGTGTGGAGCGCGAGTTCGACGCCGAGATCACCGAGCAGATCCCCGACGAGCGCGTGGCCTGGACCACCGTCGGCGGCGAGGCGAAGCAGGCCGGCGTCGTCACCTTCCACCACCTGGCCGACAACAAGACCAAGGTCATGCTCCAGCTCGACTACGACCCCGAGGGCTTCACGGAGAACGTCGGCGACAAGCTCGGCTTCGTCAAGCGACGGGTCACCGGCGACCTCAAGCGATTCAAGGAGTACATCGAAGCCCGCGGCGCCGAAACCGGCTCCTGGCGCGGCGAGGTCTGAGACCTCGACACCATCCCGGTCGGCCGCCCATAACGGCTGAGCCCGGATTGCTGCACTGCAGCACGAGCACGGACGAGGAGCAGCCGTGAAGCACCGCGAAAGTCCGGCCGCGCGTAATCCCGAGCGGCCCGGCCCCGAACTGCCGGACCAGGGCGCTGAGGTCGACGAGCATGGTCGCGCACCAGGCACGCCCTCCCGCACCGGTACCGGATCCAGCGCACCGCCAGCCGACTTGGATCGTATCGAAGAGGTTGAGGAGCCGTAGGAACGTCGAGGGGATCCCGACTCGATCCCGGAATGACGACGTTTTTCGGCAGCGCGAAGTGCGGGTGAGCCTCCGGCGAGGGCGGGGCAGCCGCGCCACAGCGCGGTGCCGGTGGCGATCTCCCGCGCCTCGGCGCCTCCTCATGTCCCGCCCGCATCCGTACGGCTAGGCGCCGGCCGTACGGCAGCCGCCCGACCCTGGTCACCCGCCCCGCGGGCAGAGCGCCGCCGGACGCCGCGGCCAGAGCGTCCGGGCGCGGCAGCCGCCATCGTCACTGCGTACGCCCCGCACCTCTGGTCGGGAGACCTTCCGCCGACGTGTGGGGGAAACCCTGTCCCACGCCCTGATCGGGGCACGAGAGCTGCATGCACGACCACTGCGGGTGAGGACAGGGGGGTTGCTCGAGCGGCTTTTTGATCATGGTGGAGTGGCAACCGGTTGGAGATGCGGCTGCACCCCGGTCCTTCCCCGACGGGTGCGGACCGGGGTGCAGCTTGGTGATCGGTGTCGGAACGTTCGCGCAGGTGGTTCAGGGCTTGACGACCGCTGCCCATCCGAGCGTGCAGGCCAGGGCGGGGGCACTGCAGGAGGTCTCGTAGACGTCTCCGGCAGTGGTGAGGACCTTGACGTAGACACGGCCGGTGTCCAGCTTGACGGCGACGCCGCAGGCGTTGCGGGGGTACCCGGGGGTAGTGCTGCCGGTCAGGTCGCGCCAGGTGTACGCGCCGGTCGAGGACGGACGGTAGCCCACGAACGCCTTGCCGCGAGTCAGAGCGGCGCTGTATTCGCTGCCCGGTGCAACCCCGGTGACGACGGCGAGATCGATGCACGGGCCGGCGGGACCGGCCGGCCCCCTATCTCCCTTGGGGCCCCGCGGTCCCTGCGGACCTCGCGGCCCTGTACATCCGTCTGCGGCCAGTCGGCGCACGCTCTTCGCGGACTTGGTCTTCGCGGTCTTCCCCTTGCTGCCGAGGGTTCGGAAGCCGGAGCAGTCGGCGGCCTGCACTGCGGCCGCAGTCGGCGAAGCGGCGGCCGGGGCCGCGACGGTGGCGAGGGAGAGCGCCACGGGCACGGCGAGAAGGCTCGCGAGTCGCATCCGGCGCGCTGTCTTGGGTACCGCGTTCACCTGTTCACTCCTCGAATCGTCGTACGGGACCTGGGGAGCATCGCCCGCCGGGCGCGCGCACGATGGTCGACAGGCTGATGATCGGATGAATGTCAGCGGGTCGGCTTAACCCGTGGACGGTGGCGAGCGCCTGAACGGAGGACGGACGCCCGGAGTGCACCCCCGACGTTCGGACGAGATCCATCGCCGCCACCCGGGCCGATACGTCGTCCACCCCTCGTCTGGGGCCAGAACGAGGGCATAGGCGTACGGCACTCGGGGCAGGCGGACAGCGCGGCCCGTAGCCGCTGACAGCCGGGCCTCCTGCCGTTCGACGGAGAGGACAGATCGGATGACGCCTCACAGCGCTCCCCAGCCCCCTGCGCGTTCCGGAGGACGCGGCGCCCGTGTCGTAGTCGTCGGAGCCACCGGCAACGTCGGCACCAGCGTGGTCCGCCGACTGGCCGAGGACCAGGCGGTCGATTCGGTCCTTGGCCTGGCCCGTCGCGTTCCGGGGTGGCAGCCGCCGAAGACCACCTGGCGTGCCGTCGACATCGAGCCCGGCGGAGCCGACCTCGTCCCCTTCTTCGCCGACGCGGACGCGGTGATCCACCTGGCCTGGAAGTTTCAGCCCACCCACCGCCCCGCTGAGACTTGGCGCACCAACGTCCTGGGCAGCAGCCGTGTCTTCGACGCTGTGGCTGCAGCGAAGGTCCCCGTCCTCATCCATGCCTCTTCGGTCGGTGCGTACTCCCCCGGCTCCAAGGACCGGCCGGTCGATGAGTCCTGGCCCACCCACGGCTGGCCCCAGGCCGCCTACACCCGCGAAAAGGCCTACCTCGAGCGGCTCCTCGACGCCTACGAGCACACCCACCGCGACATCCGTGTCGTACGCATGCGTCCGGGGTTCCTCTTCAAGCGGGAATCCGCGTCCGAACAGCGCAGGATCTTCGCCGGCCGCCTGCTGCCGGGCCGACTGGTGCGGGCCGGCCTCATCCCCGCCGTTCCCGACCTGCCGGGACTGCGCTTCCAGGCACTTCACACCGACGACGCGGCCGCCGCATACCTGGCAGCAGTACTCCGGCCGGTAAGCGGACCCTTCAACCTGGCAGCCGAACCTCCCGTGGACGCACACGTCCTGGCCGGCCTCTTCGACGCGCGAAGTTTCGCGATGCCCGCTGCGCCGCTGCGGACGGCTCTGGCTGCGGCCTGGAGGCTGCGCCTCGTACCTGCGTCACCCGACCTCTTCGACGCGGTTCTGCGCCTGCCCTTGATGGACTGCGCCCGTGCCCACGATGAACTGGGCTGGCAGCCCTCGTATACGGCCGGGGAAGCGCTCCATGAGTTCTTCGCCGGTCTGCGAGCGGGCGCCGGAATGGACACCCCACCGCTCACCGCTTGAGGCACCACCGGACTGCTGCGGGCACGGGGCTACAGGCTGCCCATCCGCTGCGCGGCGCTTCAACGACGGCAACCCGGGTACAACGCGGGCTGGCGTCACCCAGCGGTGTACTGCACCGCCTCGTGCAGCGCCGCAGGGGCGCCGGGGTGACCCATGAGGACGCAGAGCGTGAACAGGGTGTCTTCGAACGCCCGGCGCGCGTCCGGGTCGGTGGGCGCCGCGGTCAGACGCAGGCGCGCTTCAAAGAACCGGCCGAGGGCCTTCTCGGCATCGGTGCGCAGCGGGAGCAGGTACGGGGCGGCTTGGGGGGCAGTGCTGCGGGTGCGGGCGGCGTGGAAGGCCTGGCGTAGGGCTCGTTCGGCACGGGCCGGGGCCGGCAGGCCGCGGGAGGTGTCGAGCAGTGCGGCAGCGAGCGCCTGTTCAGAGAGGCCGGTTTGAGCTGCTGCGGCAGAGAGAATTCGGGCCGCCTCGCGCGCCGGAGCGGGCGTGGTTGCCATCAGCGTTCCCAGTGCCCACTCGATCGCCTGCGCCGGCGGTGTCTGGGTGCCGGGGAGCTGCAGGGTCGGGCGGAGACCGGCTGCGGAGGCGTGCGTGAGGGGGATGGACGCGGTCATCGGGATCACTTGCTTTCACGCGAGCGTGTTCAGGTGAGGAGGGGGCGGGTGCCGGTGAGATGCAGGAGCCGCTCGACGCTGCGGCTTGCATTGGTGATCTTGAGGTGGCGGCCTGCGCGCAGGGTGCCGAGCTGAGCGGTCAGAAGGGCGTTGAGGCCGGTGCAGTCGCAGAAGGTGACCTGCCTGAGGTCGAGTAGGAGGGTGCCGCGGTGGGACGTGAGGGCGATCAGGAGCGTCTCGCGGAGGAACGCCGCGTTGTCGAAATCGATCTCGCCTCTCACGCACAGGTGGACCGTGCCGGGTTGAGGGCCGGGAGTGACTCGGATTTCGAGTGCGCTGCCGGCGGGTGTGCCCGAGCGGTTGTCGTAGACGAGTGCGGTCATCGACTGCCTCCCCTGGGCCGGGAGTGCTTCTGCTTCCATCAGCATGGTCGGCGCATCAGCGTCGTACGTCAAGAATTACCTGAAAAACATGACGTATATGCGAATAGGGGGCACTCTGGATGTATGGGTGATGAAGCGCATCCGAGAGTTCCGTGGACCTTCCTGACCAGTCACGCCCGCGTCCTGCTCGCCCTCGCCAGGGATCCCGAAGTACGCCTTCGGGAGGTCGCTGTCACGTGCGTTCTGACCGAGCGGACCGTGCAGTCGATCGTCGCGGACCTGGAAGAGGAGGGATACCTCACCCGGGTACGCGAGGGTCGCCGCAACCACTACCAGCTCAGCGCCGGATCCACCTTCCGGCACCCTGCCGAGGCAGGACGCGACATCTCGGGCCTGCTCGCCCTCTTCGCCGAGGCGACGCCCGTCTCGGGCCCCGTGCGGCCTGCCCGCCGTGCGGCGCAGCACGCATGACCGATGCTGTGGCAGCAGACGCGCTTCACGCTCGCCCCCACAGGGCGGGAGCTGCAGCACCCATGCGCCCCGCGCTCCCATCCGGCCGTCGGGCGGTGTGGTGAGCCGCGGCCCTCTCAGGCGGCCCCGTGCACGGGGCGCAGGTTCAGAGCGGTGTCGGCTACGTCTTCGACTGGCCTTCGTACGGAGAGTCCGACCCGCACCTATTTGGCGGCGCTGGGAACGGCGAGGGGGTTGCCGGGGGCGTCCTTCTTCGCGGCTTCCATCTGCTCCCCGAGTTCGATGAGTCGGTTGCGGCCCATGGCCTTGCGGACGTCGGGGAACCACTCCTTCTCCTCCTCCTCGACGTGGTGGCGGACGTTCTCCATCAGGACGCTCATCTTGGCGTCGAAGCGTTCGTCGCTCGCGTCGAGATCCTTGAGTTCCGAGAGCATCCAGAGCACGACGTGGTGTTCCTCGACGCTCTCCAGGACGTGATCCTTGGTATCGGGAGCAGCCTCGCGGGCAGCCGGGTAGAAGATCTTCTCCTCGATCCAGGTGTGGGTGGTGAGCTCCTCGATCACCTGGTCAGCGATCTTCCGCTTCGTAGCGTGGGCGTTCTCGCCGGCCTTCTCGAACTGCTTGAACAGCTTCTCGACCGTCTTGTGATCTTCCTTGAGAAGCACGATCCCGTCCATGGGTTCTCCTTCGGATCCGTGTGTGGGTGAGCTGTGGTCCAGCCCGACGCCGTCTACCCCGTGGGGCGCCGTGAAGCCCGTGGATGGGGCGGAGTTAGTCCGCACGAGCGACGGGCGTACGCCGCACGGCTCGCGGTCCTGCCCCGCCCGACCTCTCGGGCCCAGCCCGGACTTGGCCACGCGGCCAGCGCAGCGCGAGGTACTCGATGAGCTAGCGGGCTGGGCAAGCGCCCTGATGGAAACCTCCCGCGGCCGGGGCGCCAGCTGGGGCCTGCCTCGCGGCCCACCCGGTGTGGCCAGCTGTCAGGCCGCCGACGCTGCTACCGGCGCCTGCGGTGACCTCGCCGGCGAGGTCACCGCCCTTCGCGGCCTCCTGGCACACGCACACGCTCATGTGCGCAGGTGATTTCGACCGCGTGCTCGGAGACCCGATGCCGCCCACCTTGTCCCGCCATTGGAGACACCCGGCCTCATCCGCACTTCGAGGAGTGTTCGGCTGCTGGGCGGTGCCCTCCTCCACTCGTCGCGGGGGCAGCGCGCGGCGCGGGGCTGGCTCGCTAGCAGGTGTCTTCCGCGGTCGGAGCCGCGGTGGGGGCGCCGTCCTGGAGCTGCTGCGCGCGTCGGGTGATGAGGCGGCGGAAGCCGTCCAGGGCGTAGCGCTCTCCGGTGGCGGAGCCGGGGCCGCGGATGCCGGCGACGTCGGCCATCAGCTGCTGGGGCTGGGGTTGCCAGCCCACGACCATGACCCGCAGTCCCAGGCACTGGGCTCGCCGGTGCAGGTCCAGGAGGTGAAGGAGCCCGGCGGGATCCATGGAGGCGACGCCGTGAATGTCGATCATGAGGGCACGGTCGTCGGCGGTGACGCGGTCGAGAGCCCCCTGGAGGACGGTGTCCGCATTCTCGTCGAGGTGCCCGGCGACGTTGAGCAGCACCGAGGTGCCGCAGGTCTGGATGTCCAGGGTGATCAAATTGGGTTCTCCTCCGGCCGGCATCAGGCTTGCGGCGCCCGAGGGGGTGCCCCATCCTGACGCACGGGTCCGGCCGGCTGTGCCCGGCACGCGCGACCCTGTCGACGTCCGGCCCGAGCATGGTGGAGTCCACCCGGCGGTCGGCCGGGTGGACCATCAGGCGTGAAGGGCCGCTCAGATGCCGCCGCGACCGTAGTACTTACCGACCTGGTCGCGGTAGGCGGCGTCGCCCCGGTTCTTGTCCTTGTCGTACTCCGGAGAGTCCTTGATCTGCTCCTTCGTGAGGTTCACGTGGACCTCCTTCTCCTTCACGTCCACGCGTACGACGGTGCCGGCCGGGAGCAGGACGTGCTTGCCGAAGATCCACGGACCGGTGTCGACCACGATGAAGGACGATCCGACCTCTTCGGTCTCCTCGTCCACCTTGCCGATGTGTCCGTCCGTCGCCTCCACCTTGAAGCCGACCAGACTCGTACCAGGCGTGTAGTGCGACTCCGGGTTGTAGCTCCACATCTCAGACACGGAGAACTCTCCTTCACGAGTTGGGGGAATGTCCGTGCCATCCCTGCCCGCTCTTCGTCCGTCAGCAGCCCGCGATACGCCGACCGCGCGGCGGTCGCCACCCGTACGGCCGAGAACCTCCATGGCGCGGGCCCCGCTCCGGCGTCATACCGGCCGAGCTGCGTTCCCGGCGGCCGGCTGTGGGGTATGTGAGGGCAGCGCGCGGGACAAGACTCCCTGCCCGTCCCGCAAGGAGGCCGAGGACGCCGTGCGGCGGGCATCGGCGACGCGGTCGCCTCTCCCTGACCGCGAACCCCGAACCCCGAACCTCCAGGCTCACCGCAACGGGGCCGCAGTTCGTCGGAACTCTGACGGCTGAAGCAGAAGTCGACCCTCCCAACTGCGGGCACATGGACCTCCCGGAGCGGGGTAGGGGCCGCGCGTGAACGTGTCAGAGCATGTGACAGCTGTGGAAAGCCAGCCCTCCTACCTGCTCATACTCATCGGAGTCCTCGTCGTGGCAGGCCTGCTGGCGGCCTTCTGGTAGGGAAGTCGTGCCCGCCACCGCAAAAGCGCCGATCGCCTCGCCGGACCACCCGACGGCGACCAGCGGCAGACGCCGGAACAGCGGAGCACCGACCTCGAGGACCCCTGATCCAGGACGGCCCGACCTCGGGACGCGGTGGGCACGCCGGTAGCTCCCCGCGACCGCAGCCACCCACCAGCTCACCCCCCGGCCCCGCAGACGACGGAACCCCGGCGATCGAAGCCGTCACCGACCGCGCCCACGCCCGCCGGGCCCGGCATCCGCCGCTCCGCCACCCTCGGCGGCCGAGCGGCTCACGGAGCGACCGGTAGTAACCGGCCTTCCTTCCACGCCGCCGGCGATCTGCGACCGCCGTACGGGCCAGCGTGGCCTGTCCCAAGGCGGTGGCGGGCGCCCTGGGGACCGGGCGAGCAGACCCGCTGCCTTCGCCATCGGGTGGGCTGAACTCTGCGTCCGGGTCGTGTGAGATGCGTACCCGGCCGGGTACGCGCACCATGACCGTAAATCCAACCCGTTCCGGAAAGAGGTCGCGTCATGCCCCGAGGTGCCAGTCCCCAGCGGGAGCGCCAGTACGAGCACATCAAGGAGTCCGGTGAGAAACGCGGCATGTCGGAGGGCCGGGCGAAGGAGATGGCCTCCCGCACGGTGAACAAGGAGCGTGCCCGGGCCGGGGAGAGCAAGACAGCCAGCTCCAGCTCCACGCAGGGCAAGTCTGCTTCGCAGCGCGGTGGTGAGCGGTCACGCGGAGGCGGCGGCTCATCCGACCGGACCAAGGACGATCTGTACCAGGAAGCGAAGAAACGGGGCGTCCAGGGCCGTTCCACGATGACGAAGCAGCAGCTCAAGAACGCTCTCGATCACTGATCCGCACCCAGGCCACGCTGTGGCGGCTTCGGCTGGTAGTGCATCGCAGCCTGCGTGGGAGCGGGCGGCCGCAGAGAGCTGACCCCCAACCGGATCCTTCTCGGGGCTGGGCTGATATCAGGCTCGATGAGCTGGGTAGCCGAGCCGTATGAACGCTGTTCCTCTGAAGGCTGTCGCCCTCGTGTGCACGTTGTCACCGTCGCCGAAGCCGTCCAGCTCTCAGCTGCTGGCCGAGCAGACTTTGGCGGCGCTGGCCGAGCACGGTGTCACCGGCACCATCATCCGCATCGCCGACCACGACGTGAAGCCCGGTGTGCAGACGGACATGGGCGGAGGGGATGCCTGGCCGGGCATCCGCGACAAGATCCTGGACGCCGACATTGTGGTCCTGTCCACGCCGATCTGGCTCGGCCACCCCTCCAGCATCGCGCAACTGGTGCTGGAGCGTCTGGACGCGGAGCTCGGCGAGAGCGACGACGAGGGCCGCATGCTGACCTACGGCAAGGCCGCGGCGGTCTGTGTCGTCGGCAACGAGGACGGCGCCCACAAGGTCAGTGCCGACCTGTTCCAGGGACTCAACGACGTCGGCTTCTCCCTCGCACCGAACGCCGTCACCTACTGGGTAGGCGAGGCCATGCAGGGCACCGACTACCAGGACCTCGACAAGTCGCCGGAGAAGACCGCCGCCACCACCAAGACCCTCGCCGCCAACACCGCGCACCTCGCCCGGCAGCTCAAGGCCGCCCCTTACCCTCCGAGCTGACCAGCTGCCGCAACCCGCCCGCGGTCTCGTCTCGGCGAGCAGGGAGGCCCCTCCACGCGCGAGGGGAACGGGTGACGCCAGAAGGCCCCTCCTGGCGGCCGCGCCCCAGCGCCGGCCCGCTCCCTCCGTCCGACAAGCCGCGGGGCGAACCCTCGCAATCCAATGAAGGGAAATGATCATGACGGAGTTCGGCTACTTCCTCTCCTGCGAGGAGTTCACTCCCGGCCAGCTGCTGGACCAGGCCAGAAGAGCGGCGGACGCGGGCTTCACGCGGCTGGCGATCTCGGACCACTTCCACCCGTGGAACGACGCGCAGGGCAGCAGCCCGTTCGTATGGTCGATGATCGGAGCCCTGTCGCAGACGGTCGAGCTGCCGGTCACCACCCTGGTCACCTGCCCGACCACACGGCTGCACCCGGTCGTCACGGCGCAGGCCGCAGCCACGTCCAGCGTCCTGCTCGACGGCCGCTTCACCCTCGGGGTGGGAACCGGTGAGGCACTCAACGAGCACGTCCTGGGCGACCGGTGGCCACGCCACGCGGAGCGGTCGGACATGCTGGAAGAGGCCGTCGAGGTCATGAGGAAGCTGTTCACGGGCGACCTCGTCAGCCACCGGGGGCAGCACTACACCGTGGACAACGCACGTCTGTACACCGTCCCGCCCGCCGCGCCGCCCGTCTACGTCTCCGGCTTCGGACCGAACGCCGCGCAGCTGGCGGGACGCATCGGAGACGGCTTCGTCCTCAT
Source organism: Streptomyces sp. NPDC048461 (assembly GCF_055587105.1). Taxonomy (NCBI): domain Bacteria; kingdom Bacillati; phylum Actinomycetota; class Actinomycetes; order Kitasatosporales; family Streptomycetaceae; genus Streptomyces; species Streptomyces sp. NPDC048461. The sequence goes on from NZ_JBVJGW010000024.1 coordinate 37,643, forward strand.
GGGCCCCGACCAGGAACTGATCCAGGCGTTCCGTCAGGCCGGCGGCGCGGACAAGCCGGTCATCGGCGGCCTCAAGGTGTGCTGGGACTCCGACCGCGAGCGGGCCGTCGACACCGTCCACCGGTTGTGGCCCAGCGAACTCCTGCCCGGTGAACTCGGGCAGATCCTCCCGACGCCCGCCCACTTCGAACAGGCCTGCCAACTCGTCACTCGCGACCAGGTCGCCGACAGCACCCCGTGCGGCGACGATCCCGACGAGCACCTGAAGGCGATCCGCAAGTACGTCGACGCAGGCTTCGACGAGGTCTACGTCGGACAGATCGGCCCCGACCAGGACGCCTTCTTCGACAACTACCGCAAGACCGTTCTGCCAACGCTCGCCGGCTGATGCAAGGCCAGCCGAGCTCGAACAGCCCTCAACCGCCCAGAAGAGAGGAACAAGACATGCCCGAGAACGCCCCCGGGGCGTCCCAGCCCGTACACCGGAACGTCGCCCTGCTCGGCGATGCGGCCGCTGGGGCGCCGCCGGAGATCACCAACGGCGTGCCCCCGGCGAATGCCGTCCTGGCGTGGCCGACTGCGCGGTACGGCGTGATGCTCGCCGTCGCCACGTTCGCCGTGCTCGCCTGGCGCAAGCGGCGCTGAAGTCTCGTGCGACGGCCTTCCAGGCCGCACTGCTGGTGCCCGGCGGTCAGGGCACGCAGGCCGCACGGCGTTACGGAAGGGCGAGCACGAATCCGCTGCGGGGGGCCGTGGGCATGCGGGACAGCGGGATCGTCAGGTCTTGTTCGGGGACGTCGTAGTCGAGGCGGGCGAGTTCGCGGGCGAGGGTGGCGAGGGCTGTGACGGTGATGTCCTCGCCGGGGCAGCGGTGGCCGCGGGCCGGGTCGCCGCCACCCTGGGGGATCAGGTTGTCGGGCAGGCTGATCCCGCCGGTGAACCGCTGAGGCTCGAAGCGGTAGGGGTATTCCCACAGGTCAGCGTCGTGGTTCTGTCCGTAGAGGTCGAGGAGGACCAGGGCGTCCTTCGGGATCTCCCGGCCATGCCAGGTCAGGTCGGCCGCCGCCAGACCTCCGACGAAGGGCGCGAAGGGGTAGAAGCGGCGCACCTCGTGGGCGAACTCCCGGGCGTAGGAGCCCTTGGCGTCGGCCCGCAGGAGTTCGCGGTGCCGGGGCCAGCGGTGCAGCGCGTGGGCGGCGAAGGTGGCGAACCAGGCGATCGCGACCGTCGGCCGGATGATGTTCAGGAGTTCCACGGCAGCGGTGTGCGGCTCCAGGAGGCGGCCGTCTTCGTCCCGGTGCCAGGCCACCGTCTCCAGGGCGGACGGCCTGCCGGCAGGCTCCTGATTCTCCCGGACGCCGGTGATGACAGAGGCGAGGGCCTTCTCCTGGCGGGTGCGGGCGCGGCGGGCGCGCAGGTGGCGGGGGCCGGGGGTGGCGAATCCGTCGACCATGGCCGTGCAGTCGCGCGCCAGCTCATCGGTCTCGGCGTCGGAGAGCTGCAGACCGACCCAGCTGCACACGGCCTGGGCGAGGATCTTGGCGGTCTCGTCGAACAGGACCACCCGGTCCCGCTTCCATCCGGCAACCGCTTCCTGCCAACGCCAGCTGATGCGGTCGCCCAGCGCGGCGATGCCCCGGTCGTCCTTCAGGAGGGCGATGAACATCGCCTTACGGGCCCGGTGCGGGTCGCCGTCAAGCGTGTGCACGGCGCCTTGGCCGAAGAGGGTGTCCAGGACGGGATCCGGCAGGGCCGCAGCTCGCAGGACGTGGCCTTCGTCGTAGAAGAATTCGACGGCTTCCGGACCGCGCAGGGCGAACGTCGGCCGGCCCAGCAGCCGGGTCTGGTAAACGCCATCCACCGAGGTGCGCATCCGGTTCGGCAGCCAGGCATAACCGCTGGCCAGGAGACTGAGGGTGCTATCGCTGAGAGAGGGCATGAGGAGCGCGTACCCGGCGCGGCGTCCGGCACACTACGAGCGGTTGGCAGCCAACCGAGCTCCGGCGGAACGTGATCAGCGCCGACGAGGCGCGGGTCTTGGCCGTGTCCGTCGGACTCCTGGACCAGCATGTCGCGCCCGGCACAGGGCCGGGGGCCGGCGCGGAGATGCACCTGCGGGCTCTGGTTGACGAGAGTCTGAGTCCGCAGTTCCTGAACCGGCCGTGGCTCCTGATCGTCGGCGTACCACGCCGTTTGGGGCCGGGCGCCTTCGGGCAGGCGCGGCGAAAGCGACCGACATGCCTGATAGGAAGGGTGGCCAGTGAATGGGTACGCCGCCGAATGATCCCGTACCGCCCAGCCCGACGCCGGCACCAGGTCCGGGTCCAGGGCCGACTCCCGGGCCGCTGCCAGGTCCCGTACCCGCGCCCGGCGGGCCAGATCCGGTGCCCCCGGCACCGCCACAGCCGGAACCCGATCCTCACCCGTCTCCAGCACCGCGCCCCGAGCCGCACCCTCATCCGGGCCCTCTTCCCGGGCCCGTACCGGCACCGGAACCGGTTACGTGAGGGGGTGGGGCCCTGACCGACGGCTGTGCGACAACACGGTAGGGGACAGCAGGGCAGCGGTTTCCCGTGGCGACGCCCGGGCACGCGCCTCGTGAAGGGTCGAATCCACACCGAAGGGATCAAGGCCATGGACGACCAAGGCGGCGCCGGAGGCACACCTCTGCACGACGATGACCGCGATGCCCGGCATCGGCGTCCGCGAGTCCAGAAGCCCTCCCGCCAGGACAAGGTCACGCTGGCCGCGGACACGGACGAGGCGAGCCGCCTGGACCGGCCTTCCGAGTCTCTGGGGGCTCGAGAACAGCCCACTCGATGGACCAGCCCGGCGGACCGGCGCGAGTAGGGCGACGCGTCATGAAGAGCGGCGGAGAGCAGCCCGCCGGACGCGCTCGGCCCTCTCTGCTCGGTATCTACCTCAACGATCACCTCGCCGGGGCGGGTGGGGGCGTCGAGCTGTTCCGCCGGGCTGCGCGGGTGCATCGGGACGATGCGCTGGGGCCCTCGCTGCCTCCGGGGCCCCGGCCAGGAGGGCTGTGCACAGGAGCAGGGCGGCGGTGGTGTTCTTCATGGCCGGTCAATGCCGCTCCGGTCCCGGACGTCACGGGTCGGGGCGGAACCCGCCCCGAGGGGGTGACGCGGGCAGCGGCCCGCTCGGGAGCCGCGACGGACTTCCTGCCGCTGGCCACCGGCGCCCCGGCCTCGGGCGGTCCGGGGCGGTTGCCGTGGCGCGGTTCAGCGGGCTTCGAGGGGCTGGATGTTGCCGACGGCGGTCGTGAGCTCGCGGCCGCCGGCTTCGGGGCGGATGTAGGCGCGCCGTGTCCAGCGCGGGCCGCTGTGGGTGGGGACTTCTTCGCGGACGACGGCCATCAGCTTGCCCTCGGTGCCTGAGGCGATGTCGCGGACCGGGTGGCCCAGCAGCGGGTGGTCCTCGTGGCCGTAGCCGAGGTCGGCGGTCTTCTTCACCTCGCGCCCCCGTCGGTGGTTGTGTCCCGGCGCTCGTCCTGGCCGCCGAGGAAGCGGGTGAGGCCGCGCTCGGCCCGGACGAGCAGCTCCGGGGAGGGAGCGCCGTAGCCGGGCTGGGGCAGGTCCCGCCGGCTGGGCTCGGGGTCGTTGGTGGGCGGGCTCATGAGGGGGCCTCCCGTGCGGCCGGTGGAATCCCAACACCCCCGACGCTAGGGACCGGGCGGCAGGCTCCTCAACGTTCTTGCGGGAAATTGCGGACGTTCACCCGTGTGCTGCGGCGGCCCGGCGGATGAGTGCGCGGGCGTCGGTCCCGTAGACGGCGCTCCCGGAGAGGTCGGTGAAGGCCTGCTGGTAGGTGGCGATCTCGCCGGGGGCGGTGATGGTGACCCGGGCGGACAGCAGCTCGATGCCGACCTGTGCGTCGTCGTAGAGGGCGAAGGACTCCATCGACCACAGCGGCCGCGGGGCGCAGGTGGCGATGATGCCGAGGGAGACCTGCGGCAGGCGGGCGACCTCGATCAGCTGCTCCAGCTGGGCGAGGGTGGTGTCGGGGCCGGCGATGCGGGAGTACAGGACGGGCTCCTCGATGAGGAAGGCGAACTGCCGGCCGCGCTTGTGCAGGACCTTCGACCGCTTCACCCGGGCCGCGGCGGCGGCCTCGACGTCGTCGGCCGCGCCGTGGAAGGTGCCGTACGCCGTGATGACGGCGGCCGCGTACGCGGAAGTCTGCAACAGGCCGGGGACGACGTGGGAGCAGTACACGCGGAAGGCGCGGGTGCGCTCGACCAGGGGGACGATCTCCTGCTGGAGGCTGGCGAGCCCGGCCCGGTTCAGGCGCTTCCACTCCACGTACATGGAGGTGGCCGAGCGGGCGGCGGCGATCAGGTCCTCCGCCTGGCCGTCGGCCCCGCACGCCGTGCACCAGGCGCGGATGTCCGCATCGGAGGGTGCCGCGCGGGTGTTCTCGATGCGGGAGGTCTTCGCCGGGTGCCAGCCGCACGCGTCCGACAGCTGGTGGCCGGCCAGGCCCGCGTCCAGGCGCAGGTGCCGCAGGCGGGTGGCGAGCGCGGAGCGGGCGGCCTGGGCGCTGGACAGGGGCGAGGTCATCGGTGTTGCTCCGGCTAGGGCTTGGGCTTGTAGTCCTCGTAGGGCACGGCGCGCTCCCACACCGCTGCGAACGCGGACGCGCACAGGGCGGCGGCCGCCGGGTCTTCGGACATTTCGCCGCCGGCGGAGGTGCCGTTGCCGGCGAAGTGGTTCCAGCGGATGAGGCGGCCGTCGATCAGCCAGAAGTCGTTTCCGGGGAGCGCGATGACCGCCGCAAAAAAGGTGCCGTGAACACGCTGGCCGCGCTGAAGTCGATCCGCGCCGCCCGGTCAGACGGAGCACCGATCTACGTGATCATGGACAACCTGTCCGCCCACAAGGGCACTGACATCCGCCGCTGGGCTGAGAAGAACAAGGTCGAGTTGTGCTTCACCCCGACCTACGCCTCCTGGGCCAACCCGATCGAAGCCCACTTCGGACCGCTGAGGCAGTTCACCATCGCCACCAATTCGAATCACCCGAACCACACCGTCCAGACCCGGGCCCTGCACGCCTACCTCCGCTGGCGCAACGCCAACGCCCCCCACCGCGACGTCCTGGCCGCCGAACGCAAGGAACGCGCCCGCGTCCGCAGCGAGAGAGGCATCCGCTGGGGCGGCCGCCCCCTCGCCCCTGCGGCCTGAACAACCCGGCGAACCTATGCGGTCAGAGCACTAGGGGACAGCCGAAGTGAACTAGGAATCCCCGCCCTTCAGGGCGGGGAGGATGTCAAATGGCATGCGTGGCCGACACCGTTGCTGACTGCGTGCCGTCCGGGCGGTGAAAGACAGCCAGCGGCGGCGGGGGGCGGTATGTGGTGGGCGCCGGATGGCCCACGTCGAGCCCATCGTGCACGCGGACCATACCCCCGCCGTCGATCCGGACTCTGCGTGAGGCGAACGCTCCGCCCGGATGGGGCTGATGGGGGGCGGGCTGCTGCCGCGATGTGGCCGCCCCCGTCGTGACCTCTTGTCCTGTGACAGTGAACTTGGATCGATAGGCATCGAAGTTAGACCGCGCTACGGCTGGTCGTGCATGTCTCCTAACCTGTCTGAATGATCGCCGATGACGCTTCTGATGACCTGGTCGTCCGCGTGGGAGACCTCGGAGCGCAGGCGGTTCACCTGCTGCTCTGCGAACCCTCGCGGCCTTATGGAGATGAGCCGACCCTCGACTTCATCGTGCGGGCCCGCGGCCGATGGGTGAGCATCGAGACCTTGGTGCGGACATGGGACGGCGATGGCCTCGATTCCTTCCTCTCCTCCCTGGTAGAAGACTTCCGCGGCTGGGAGGGAGCAAGAACCTGGCACTCCCTCGAATACGACCTGACTCTCTCGGCAGAGCATCGGTCCGGTGGCCACGTCCATCTGACGTGGGGCATCCACGACCGGCCGCCCGCCGAAGAATGGCATTTCGAAGTCACCACGGTGCACGCGGCAGGCGAGGACATGCAGCGCCTTGCCGCTGAGATCCATGCCCTCCTCACGAGCGAGGCCGAGTAGCCGGAACGGCGGGCTACATCACGAACCGGTTCAGCTGCCGGTCCAACTACGTTGGCGATCGGTCCAGGTTCAGTGGCACAGCACACCTCTCCGCGTCGTCGCGGTGTCGTACCGTCGGACGGCCCCGGCATACCGTCACCGGTCGGCGTCACGCGGTGACGCCTCCTGAACGCGATCGCGGCTCGCGCCACGCCCGTCGGGCGGGCTACGCCCTGGCAGGCCCCTCGGTGACGGTGCACGGCGGGTGGCCAGCCTCGTGCTGGTAGGCCGGAGGGAAGGTCGGCCGCAGTGCACCGCGTTCCTCGTCGCTTAGAGGTCCTAACAGAAGCTGTTGATCATGTGACTTTCGGTCTGGGTGATCGTTGGTCTGGCTGTGGGGAACCGTGAGTCGCGGCCGTGGATCGTGTCGGATGAACTGTGGTCACTCGTCGAGCCGTTGCTGCCGCAGCCGGCGCCGAAACAGGTGGAGGGGCGCCCTCGGGTCCCGGACAGGCAGGCACTCTGCGGGATCCTGTTCGTGCTGCATACCGGAATCCAGTGGGAGTACCTGCCGCAGGAGCTGGGCTTCGGATCAGGCATGACCTGCTGGCGACGCCTGGCCGCATGGAACGACGCCGGCGTCTGGGACCGGCTGCACGTGATGCTGCTGAAGAAGCTGCGGGTCGCGAAGAAGCTGGACTGGTCGCGGGCGGTGATCGACTCCTCCCACGTCAGGGCAGCTCGGCGGGGCCCAAAAGCGGGCCCAGCCCGGTCGACCGAGCACGTCCGGGCAGCAAGCACCACCTCGTCGTCGACGGCCAGGGCATCCCACTCGCCGTCTCGCTGACCGGCGGGAACCGCAACGACGTCACCCAGTTGATACCCCTGCTGCAGAAGATTCCGTCCGTGGCCGGCCTGGTCGGACGGCCCCGCCAGCGACCCGACAGCCTCCTCGGCGACCGCGGCTGCGACCACGACAAATACCGCCGCCTGGTCTGGGCGCTGGGCATCAAACCAGTGATCGCCCGCCGCGGCGTCCCACACGGATCCGGCCTGGGAGTCCACCGCTGGGTTGTCGAGCGGACCATCGCCTGGCTCCACGGCTTCCGCCGGCTCCGCATCCGATGGGAACGACGCGACGACATCCACGAAGCCTTCCTCGGCCTCGCCACCTGCGTCATCACCCACCGACACGTCCAACGCCTTTGTTAGGACCTCTTAGCGGGGGTAGCCCCTTGTACTTTCGCCAGGCCTGTTGGCGGGAGGTACCGAGTGCGCCGGCGATGTCTTCCCACGGGGCGTCCAGGGCTCGCGCGTGCCGGACCGCCGCGGCCGCCGTGGTGGTGGCGAGCTGCTGAAGTTCGCGGGCGAGCGCAAGGGCGGCGAGCGGCTGGTCCGATGCAAGGCGGGTGCTCCAGGCGGCGGCGGCGCGGACGGCGTTCCGTGCTTCTGCGGGGGGCTCGCAGGAAGTGGTGGCGAGCGCGTGGGCGAGCCAGTAGGCACGAGCGCGGTCCTGGCCGACCGGGGCGAACACGGCGGGCCGTTCGGGGTCCGCCGGGGCGTCCAGGACGGACATGTCGGCCAGCACAGGAGAGGCCCAGCCGCAGAGACAGACCGCGCGCAAGAAGTCCGGGGGACCGAAGGGCGCTCCGTCCTTGGGTCCCTCCCATTCCCCGTCACACCAGGTCCGCTCGTAGAGGGCGCGGCCGACGCGGTAGGTAGGAGCCCGTTCGTCATCGCCTTGGTAGCCGAGCGCTGCCCCGAGGTGCGCCGCGCGGGAGTCGGAATCGAGCTGCCACATGGTCAGCGCCTTTGCCCAGCGCGGAACTGGGCGGGGAGGACCGCACCCAGAGTTGCGACTCCAGCGGCCGAGACGCCCGCGAGGCCGAGAGCGGCGGTCTCGTAGGCCGCAACGGGCTCCATGAACCCGGTGGCGCCCACGGCCCACATGAAGAGCGCTCCGGACCCGCCTGCGCCGGTGGCGAGGAGGCCGAGGGTGCGGCCTTGGCCCACACCGGCGGGCCCACCGACGTCGTCGTCGATCTCAGCCGCGTCGACTTCTGCGACTCCTCCGGGCTGAACGTCCTCATCCGCGCCATGCTCACGGCCCGCGAGTCCGGCCGCGGCCTGCGGCTGGCCGACCGCCCCCGCCAGCGCCCATCGGGGCGCCACTCACGTCGCCGAGGGTACGAGACGAGCCGCTGCACGATCTCGGACTCGCGGATTTCCTGCCTGAGGGATAGATGCTCTCGGTGTATTCGACGCGGGAAGTCGAGGACACCTCGTCGACCTGGTTCCGTGTGGCACGCACACAGCGGCTGGCGTCGCGGTTCGTGTGGGGCGACTTCCAACACGGCATGCACCCACGGCCATCCTCGTGAGTCTGCCACGTGTGTCCCAGAGCACCGCGCTGAGCCGAGTAGGTGTACGGCCGCGGGTAGGAGGGGTCCATGAACATGTCAGGTGAACTGGTGTCCGAGTCGGGAGTGCGGGAGTTGATCGGATGGCTGGTCCACATCATCGAGGCCGCCGGCGCGTTGATCATCTTCGTCGGCGCGATCTGGGCCTTCTTGCGCTTCGCCGCGACCGGTCTGCGCAGGCGTTCCCTCATCGGCGAGTTCAACAAGATCCGGCTCAGCCTGGGCCGCTTTCTCGTCCTGGGGCTGGAATTCCAGCTGGCGGGCGACGTCCTGCGCACGGCCGTCGCCCCCAGCTTCACCGAGATCGGCCAGCTTGCGGCCATCGCCGCTATCCGCACCGTCCTGAACTTCTTCCTCACCCGGGAGATCGCCCAGGAACGCGCCGAAATCGAACGCGACCAGAAGGAACCCGCCCCCCGCGCCGCGGTCGCCTGACGGCGGCCTCCTGACGGACGTGTTGTTGAGGAAGCGGAGCGCAGGGAGCGCAGACGGTCGGCGGTGGCGAAGACGCTCAGGCGCAGGGGCGCGGATGTCGTTGATGAGGCGCGCCAGGGGTCGAAGGTGTCCTCCACGACTTCGCTGGAGGCACGGACGTAGGCGATGGCGACACCGTATCCGAAGGGGCCGGTAGGGGCGGATGAGGATGATCTGTTCCAGAGTGCTGCGGTCCGCCCGTATGCGTCCGGTTCGTTGGCTGGGCGGTGGCGTCGACAGAGGCGGCCGAGCCGAGTAGTCCTGGGTCTGCCCAACGCCGCGGCAGGCACGGGGGCGATCGCAGCGGGGGAGGCGGGGCTGGGGGTCCCCGGTGTACGGACGCGCTGCGGGCCCTCGGGCGCGGCCAGCACATCCCTGGCGGTGCGACAGGCTTTGAGCGGCGAGCGCGGCGACGGGCTTATGCCTTGACGTTCTGGGTGGAGGGTTGGCCGCCTGCTGCGGCCCGGAAGTCGTCTCGGGTTGCGCGACGGGTGAGGGCGCCGACCGGGGCGGCTGACAGGACGAACAGGGCGGCGAGGATCATCCATCCGATTTGGCTTAGGCCGGTGACCAGCGAGGTGACGAGCGCAGGGCCCATGGCGACGACAGCTGCCTCCGTGCTGGCGGTGACGCCCTGGTACTGGCCTTCGGCGTTTTTGGCCATCAGCCCGAGGGACAGCCCCCAGCGTGAGGAGACGTAGTAGAGCTCGCCCACTACGTGGGCGCCCATGCCTACAAGGATCACTCCGGTGGCGAGCAGCGGGGAGGCCGCCCAGGAAACGGCGCCGAAGATGACGCAGCAGGCGGCGAGGGCCAGGGCTGAGATGCGGCTTGCGCGGACGGCCGCGGGGACTTCGACCGCGCGCTGGCTGACCCGGACCTGGAAGACGGCGATGGCGACGGAGCTCACGACTACCGCCAGGCCGGCCGTCCACAGCGGGGCCCTGGTGTCCTGGGCGATCCACAGGGGAAGCCCGCTCGCCAGGAGAGCCCAGCACAGGGACATCATGGCGGTGGTGCTCATGATCGCGACGTACGGGAGGTCTCGCAGAGCCTGGGTGCCGGAACGCCTGTTCTCCCGCGGTACCGGCGGGACTGAGGGAACGATCATCGTGAGTGCGGCCGTGGCCAGGAGGGCGAGTGCGTCGACCAGGACGGCGCCGACGAAGACCGCCGGTTTCCCGCTGGCCAGAACGAGCATGGCGCCGCCCGCGCCGACGGCGTAGGCGATGTGCTGGACGACGCGGCCCTGCGCCAGCACCTTGACCCGGTCCTCTTGCGGCATCAGGCCGTAGACCAGGGTTACGCGGACGCCGACACCGGAGCTCTGCACGGCGGAGAACAGCGTGGTCACCAGGAGCAGGGACCAGAATCCGCCGACGAACGCGTACGCGATCATCGCCAGCCCGCGTAAGACGATGACCGTGCACAGGACTTCGCGCGGGCCGCGCCGTTCGGCCACCACGCCGATGGGTACGGCGGCGAGGAGTCCGATGAGGCCGCCGATGCCCATCGCCAGCCCCATGCTGCCGGCTGGGATGTGCCGGATCTGGGTGAGGTAGATCGCCCAGATGCTGAACCACAGGCCGTCGCCGAAGCCGTTCACCCCCTGGGCGGTCAGGAGCCGTCGAACAATGCGTCGTTTTTCCATGGCGCGTCCTCTGTCCATTGCCTGCCGCGCGGCCGTGCCCCCTGCGCAAGGGGTCACGGCCGCTCTGTCATGCGTATCCGGCTGCCTGTGGGTGGAATCAGTTTCCGGACACGAAGCCGGCTCCCGCCCTGCCGGGGACGCGGCCCCAGGCCTGGAAGAGGATGGGGTGGACGACGATGGTTCCGGGCTGCGCCAGGTGCTCGCGAAGTTCGGCGGTGAGCCGGTCGAGTTCGGCGTGTCCGATCAGGTGGTGTTCGACCAAGGCCTCGCGGCAGAGTTCGGCACGGTCGACGACGAGCGTCTGATAGGGGTGGTCGTTCTGGAACACGCGGATGCCGGCGTCGACTCGGACGTCGGTGAGTCCGGCTTCGTGCAGCAGGCGCGGGAGGCGGCGGCCCAGGTGGACGTCCATGCCGCTGAGCCGCCACAACTCGGCGATAAGGTCGACCAGCTCGGTCCAGGCGGGGTGGGGCGGGTCGCATACGCGGGAGACCCAGTCGACGTCCTGCACTGCGATGGTGGCGCCGGGGCGGCCCAAGGCGATCATGGCGGAGAGTACGTCAGCGGAGTGCGGCACGTTCATCAGGACCAGCCGGGTGTGGACGAAGTCGAAGCTGGCCTTCTCTTCCGTGGTGGTGGCGGCGTCCGACTCGACCAGCCGGACGTTCGTTGCCTTCCGGTCGGCGAGGACCTGGCGCGCGAGAGCGAGCATCTCGCCCTGCACGTCCAGGCCGACCACCTCGCCGTCGGGGCCGACTCTGTCGGAGAGCATGTCGAGGATGCCCAGGGGGCCGCAGCCGACGTCGACCGCCCGCGCGCCCGGGCCGGGACCGCATTGGTCCAGTAGTCGCTCTGCCTCAGGCCGGAACATCTCGCCTTGGAAGAGCATGCGGTCCAGCTCGCTGGTGGTGGCGCCCATGAGGTACTTCTCTGCCATGTTCACGTGGTGCTCCTTGGATGTCCGTGCGGTCCGAGGGCGCGAGGGCCGTGTGTGCGGCCCGGTGGGTTTCACCCGGCGGGGCGGGTAGCGGCGGCGGACTCCTCCAGGATGGTGGCTGCCTTGAGGGCTTCCTCGGCTGTCACGGTCAGCGGCGGGGCGATGCGCAGGCAGTTGCCGTGCGGTCCGCCCAGGCCGATCAGAAGCCCCATGTCGCGGCAGGCCGATACGAACGCGCGCGCCGTCTCGGGCGCGGGGGTGCCGCTGCCGGGCTCGATCAGGTCGATGGCCAGCATCAGACCGTGGCCGCGGGCAGCGGCGAGGTGGGGTTCGCGTTCTTGCAGGGTGCGCAGCCGTGCCAGCAGGAGGGCGCCGATCTCGTCTGCGTTGTGCAGGAGGTCGCGGTCGCGGATGACGTCGAGCGTGACGAGGGCGGCGGTGCAGGAGAGGGGGTTGCCTCCGAAGGTGGAGATGGACTTGCCGGGGAGGCTGTCCAGGAGTGCCCGTTCGGCGACGAGGCCGCCCATGGGGAGGCCGCCGGCGATTCCCTTGGCGAAGGTGAGGGCGTCGGGGCGCAGCCCGTGGAGCTGGTATCCCCACCAGTCCTGTCCGGTGCGGCCCCAGGCGGTCTGGACCTCGTCGCTGATCACGACGCCTCCGCTGTCGCGGACCAAGGTTTCGTAGTGGCGTAGCAGGGCTGAGGGCGGGGTGTGGAAGCCGCCGAGTCCCTGGATGGGCTCGAGGATGAGCGCGGCGGCGCCGCCCTCGTTTTCCAGGGCGGCTCGTACGGCCTGGGTGGCGTGTTCGTCGTCGGCTTCGGTCCGCGTTTCCCCGGGAGGGTTGGCGCCGTTGTCGGCGAGCGTCACGTGCAGGGGGGAGTACGGGCTTGGGCGCCATCCGGGTAGTCCGGTGACCGCGGTGGTGGTCAGGGAACGGCCGTGGTAGCTGTCGCGCAGGGCGATGACGTGGTTGTTCTGGGCTCGGCAGAGTGCCGCCAGCAGTGCGGCGTCGTTGGCCTCGGTGCCGGAGCTGACGAGGAAGACGGCGGGATCGGTGAGCCCGGATAGTTCGGCCAGCCGCTCGGCGAGCCGGACTTGGGCTTCGATGAGGTAGAGGGTGGAGGTGTGGGTGAGGCCGGTGGCGAGTTGCCGCTGGAGGGCGTCGCGGAACTCCGGCAGGTCGTAGCCGAGTGAGTTGGTGAGGATGCCGGCGAAGAAGTCGAGGTAGGTGTGGCCGTCCGTGTCGGTGACGTGGCGTCCGCTGCCGTGGCTGAGGGCCAGGGGCTGGTCGTAGTAGGGGGTGACCCAGCTGGGCAGGACGCGGCGGTGCCGCGCGAGCAGCGTGTCCGGTCGCCCGGCGTTGGTCTCGGTGCTGTCGCGGGCGTCAGGAATCTGCTGTGCGGGGGGTTGGTGGGCGGAGGTGTCGGGGGTGGGCCTGCTCGTGATCATGGTGGTGGGTGCTTTCTGAGGGCTGGGAGGCGGGCAGGGCCCGGAGGCGGGAACGCAGGCGCAGCAGCCGCTCGCGTACGGAGTCGAGGTCGGTGGGGCCGTACGTGCCGGGGGCGTCGGGCCAGTGGGTGCGGAGGGCGGTGAGGGCGGCCGGTGTCGTACGGACGGTTCCGGTTGTGTCGACCACCACGCCGTCGAGTTCGGCGCAGCGCAGGTTCCAGGCCACCGCCTGCTCGCGGGAGAGGCCGTCGGGCAGCCGCAGCCGCACTTCTCGGTGGCCGACGGTGACCGGGTAGCCGCCGGGGAGCCCGTGGGGGCCGGGGAGGTGGCCGGTGTGGACGGAGCCGCTGCCGGCCAGCGCCGCGACGGCGGCTGCGCCCGCAGCGGCGCCGACTTCGTTGAGGTGCTGGCGCGGTCGGGAGCGGATGGGGGCGAGCTGGGAACGCAGCCCGTTGAGCGGGGCTCCGTCGAGCCAGCCGCGGACGTCGTCTTCCGGCTGGGCGGGAGTGTGCAGGTGGGCGTGGTGGGCGAACAGGTGCAGGCGCCGTGGTTCGGTCAGGTCCAGCCGGGCGGACAGGGCGGCGGCCAGGGTGGCGACGTTGCCGAGGCCGCAGAGAACCGGCAGGCCCGCGGCGTGCAGCAGGGGGTTGACCGCGTCGGGGAAGCACGCGTTGACGACGGTGGTGTTGGGGCTCGCCGCCGCACATGCGGCGGCGAGGTTGGCGACCACGGTGCTCTGCAGGGGCAGGGTGAGGCCGAAGCCGGACTGTGCCAACAGATCGGTCCATGCGGAGGGCGCGCTTCGCCCCTCGGCCGGGGACTGTTCGGAGCCCGCCACTACGAGAACGTCGGGACGAAGGGCTGCCAGCAGGCGGCGTGGTTGGTGCGGGTCGTGGGGGTCCAGGGAGTCGGCGGTGCACGCGGTGCGAGTCTCGGCCAGGTGGGCGTGGTTCCCCGCGATCTCTGCCAGGTTCCGGGCCCGGTTTCCGTCCCGGCTCAGCACGTGCAGGCGCAGCGGGTGAGAGTGGCGGGCCAGGGCGCGCACCAGGGCGCCGGCGAACGCTCCCGTGCCGGCGACGGCAACGAGTGGGGCGCTCACGTCCTGGTTCCGGGAGCTGGGGCGGGCAGGGGCGCCTGGGTGGTACCGGCGAGGAAGACGTCGAGGTCGAGGAGACGGGGTTCGGGCAGGCCCGGGCAGCTCGCGCTGATGTCCGTGCGGGGCGGTCTGGTCGAATCGGTGAAGTAGGTGGGGACCAGAGCGGGGCCGCGGGGGCCGGGTTCGAGGGCCAGGAGGGGGTTGGCGACGAGGAAGTCGCGGGTCTGCGGTGTGTCCCGGCGGACGTAGAGGCGGATGCGCTTGTCGGAGAAGTGGTTGGGGGGGAGGGTCACGCGGGGGCCGAACTTGCGCTTCCACTGGAAGATGCCCTTGCTGAGGAAGGCTTCGGTGCCGAAGAAGTCCACGTGGTCGACCCGGTTTTCCCGGGCCCATCTCAGGAGCAGGTGATAGACGGCCTTGAAGGCGCCCTCGTCGTAGTGTTCCTGGGCCCCGTCGCGGACGCCGAGCAGCCGGGTGGTCAGGGTTCGCCGGTCCGGGGACCAGTGGCACAGGACGCCGGCGACGCGTACTCCGGCGGAGGTTACGAACATCAGCGTCCCTCCGCGCAGGATGGCGTGCCGGGCGATGTCGATGCTCTCGGTACGGCTGCGTTCGCCGTGGCGGCGCCGCATCGTGGGGAGGTGCATGGCCTGGTAGAAGAAGTCGAGCGCCTCCAAGGAGGCGTCCTCTTCGAGGGCCCACTGGTGCTCGCGCTGGTTGCGGCGGAACTCCCAGCGTTCACGGCGTGAGATCTGCTGCTCGAGTTCCTCGGCCGAGGCCGGTACGTCCACCACGAGGTGGATGCGGAACGGGGCGGTCACAGAGCCGGTGGTGGGCAGATGTTCCAGCTGGCGGGCCTGGGCGCCCACGATCACGAGATCCGCGTCCGGCCACTGGCCGGCCGCCAGGTCCCGCAGGCGTGTACGGCCGCTTTCGCGGCGTACGGGGCCGGCGCTCGTGCGGGAGCGCTGGTGTTCGAGGAGTTGCAGGATGTTCGCCTCCCCCTGGGGAAGCCCCAGGTAGGCGATGCTGGGCTGCCCCTGCTCGGCCCGGGACACGGTCACGGGCATGCTGCGCGGCGCGCTGTCGCGCAGGCGGCGCAGAGTGCGCCAGCCTTGATCGGGGCTGTTGTTCCACGCGTACGCCAGGCGGGCGCGTGCGACGGCGGGCCCGGCGGCCGCCCTGCCGCCCGCGCGGGGCGGGATCGGCAGGGCGGCAGCGCGGTGTGAGTCTGTCGGAGCGGGTGAAGCGGACACTGGAGACTCCCGGGCGAAGGGTGAGGGATGCCGGCGCCGGCGCGCGGGGGTCAGGCCGCGGAGGTGCGGACTACCTGGCGCAGGTCGTCCAGGGAGTCGATGTGCCGCAGGTGGCGCGGGTCGGCGGCCCGGAAGTCCGCGCTGCTGTAGGAGCCCGACCCGTGGACGAGGATCTCCTGGGTGCCGATCAGGCCGCGGTCGATGCCGTTGAGCACACCGGTCAGGGCCATGATTAAGGACCATTCCCGCAGGTCGCGCGGGTCGGATGGCAGCTGGATGCCGTGCGGCGCCAGCATGTGGCGGATGCGCGGGTAGCGCTGCAGGCATTCCATCAGGGAGACGACCACGCCCCCGCCGCCCTGGCGGGTGATGATCTCGTTCATCCGCGGGGAGGTGACGGGCTTGTGCGTGTAGAAGGTGGCGTCGAGCTGTTCCTCGGGGTCGTGTGCGACCTGCGGGAAGTGCGGGTCCTGGTCCTGGTGGTAGAGGCCGTCGCGGGATGTCCAGGCGGGGCGGTGGTCGAACCGGCCGTGATGGAGGCTGGCCACCATGTCCGGGGTACCGAGGTGCTGTACGAGGAAGTACTGGCCGCCGAGTCCAGGCCAGTCCTTGCCGGTGTGCCACTGCTGGCCGTGGAAGTGCCCGAGCAGGCCGAACGCACTGGAGACAGAGTGTGCGTGGGTGCGTTCCGCCGCGGGCAGGAAGTCCCGTTCGAACAAGGCGCGTACGGCGTCGGCCACCATGTAGTTGCGCAGGTCGAGGGAGTGCCACAGGCGGATGCCGGTGTCCTTGAACAGGGATTCGGCTTCCTGGTCGACGACGGCGCGGGCGAGGTGCTTGACGTCGCCGGGCTCATCAGTGGTGAGGACCGCGAGCGGATTGGCCGTCCGGGAGGCTTCGTCGCCGGCCAGGTCGCTGTTCCAGAGCTTGGCGGTGGAAGTGGAGGGCACCACGCAGACGATGCGCAGCTGCTCCGGGGTGACCAGGCCGGATTCGTGGGCGCGCTGGACCGCGTCGCGCAGTGCGGTGGCCTTGTTCGCGCTCGAGGGTGTGACGATCATGATGGGCTCGCCGGTGCGGCGGATGTGCGCGACCGCTCGGGCGACGATGACCAGGGAGGCGAAGGTCTTGGTCGTCCGCGTACGGGGGTTGTGCATCAGGTTGAGGAGGCTGATGCGTTTGCCGCCGTCCTCGTCCAGGGTGTGCGCGCTGATCCCGGAAGGGGCGAAGAAGCGTTCGAGGTCGGGGCCCATGGCGGGCAGTTCCCAGGCGGGCGCGAAGCCGCCGAGCTGTCCGCCGCCGGGGGCGGGCGCGTCCGCGGCTGCGCCGAGGACGGCCCGTAACTCGGTGTCGTAGTGGGTCAGCGCCTGCGGGCAGGTGAGGTCGGTGGCCGGGAGGGCCTGGGAGGAGGGCAGGGTGGTGGTCATCGGCGGGCTCCTTCGACCACGTCGCCGCGCACGAGCCGGGCGGCTTCCGCGAACTCCGGCACCTCTGCGGGATCGGATCCGATGGAGAGCGGCCGGTTGCGCTCGTCGACGAACACCACGTGCTGGCTCGCCGTCCGGGCTTCTTCGTCGGCCACCGTCTGGTAGCCGATGATGATGACCAGGTCTCCGGGGGAGATCAGCCGGGCGGCCGCTCCGTTGATGCCGATGATTCCGCTGTCGCGTTCGCCTTCGATCACGTAGGTGGTGAGCCGGTTGCCGTTGTTGATGTCGACGATGTCGACCTGTTCACCGGGCAGGAGATCGGCGGCGTCCATCAGGGTGCGGTCGATGGTGACCGAGCCGACGTAGTGCAGTTCCGCCTGCGTGACCGTGGCCCGGTGAATCTTGCTGTGCAGCATGGTGCGTTGCATGGACAACTCCTCGGGAGGCCGGTCAGCCGGCGATCTGGATACGGCGCAGGTGTCGGCTGCGGTCGCTGAATGCGTTGCGGGCGTGCAGCAGGCGCCAGTTGTCCCAGACGAGCATGTCCCGCTCGCGGTATTCCACAGCGACGTGGTCGCGGTCGAAGGCGGCGTGCCAGCGGTCTTGGAGTCCGGCCGCGAAGTCGTCGTCCTCACGGATCAGGTTGTTGCAGCTGAAGCGGACGATGTCCCGTCCGGATCGCTCTTCGAGGATCGGGTGCCGGGTTTTCAGGTCCAGCCCCAGCCGCTGGACGCCCTCCGTGGTTTTCCACGCGTAGTCGTTGTCGAGGAGCTGCTTGCGTTCGACGTCGGTGAGGGCCGCGACCAGGGGGCGGGTGTCCATGAGGGTCGTCTCTCCGCCGGGTCCCGAGGCCGGGGTGATGCACCACAGCGCGATGTAGCGGGGCGGAGTGACGGCGAAGTCGTATCCCTCGGAGTGCGGGGTGAGGGGGCGGGTGTTGCCCGCGTGGTAGACGTCGTCCATGCCGGGTTCGGGTCGGACGTCCCCGACCACGGCGCCGGTGTAGTTCGGTACGAAATTCCCGAGACTGCGGCAGAACCGGACGTAGTCGAATTCTTCGGGAACGTTGCACATGAGCACGTACCCGTGCTCGTCCATCAACTGATGGAAAGTCCTCGATAAGAGTTCCTCGGTCAACGGGTTTCCGTTGAAATCGAGCTGAGACAGGATACTGATGGGCGAATGAGCCACATTTCCTCCACACCAAGCGGACCCCCTGATAGTCAATTCACGTCAGGGGGATTTGTGCGAATGTCAGGCGCACTGTTCCTCGGTGGTGCAAGCCGGTCTTCATCCGGCGATCCCACTCTACGGAGGCAGGGATGTGTTATGTCAAGCGAACTTGCCCGACTACTCTTTGTTCCAAATGCCCGCAGCAAGCCCCTAGTTCAGCCACGGAATGGAATCAATCAGCCATTTTCACGGAAGCTTCACTACGGAGCGTAAGTATACGTTTGTGCTTCAGACTGCCGGGAACTCGCGACGGTTGGATACCCAAGCCTGCGCTGGAAAGAAGTTTGTTAAATATTCTCCGTGATCTTTTGAGCCTGCACCCTTTCGCCCCTGCGGAGGCCCCTTTCCCTGGGCCGAACATGACGACCGACGTGAAGGCCCCCCTCGACGAGGGCGGTGCGAAGTCGTGTGACGAGACCTTGGGGACGGCCTGCCGACGCCGGTTCCGCTGCGCCGCTAACCGCCCGCCTCGCCGGCTCCGCTCAGCCCGATGGGGGCCGCTCACCCTGCGAGGGAGGCGAGTGCCTTCACGAGGTCGTCGCGGGACATCTGGGAGCGGCCGGGGAGGTTGGCGGCGGCGGCCTTCTTGTAGAGGTCGGTTTTCGTCAGCGCGTCGAGGTCTTCGGCGGGCGCGGAGCGGATCCGCTTCTTGGCGGAGGGCTTCCTCGCGGCGGTGGTCGTGCCGGAGGCGGTGGCCTTGCCGCCAGTGGCCTTAGGGCTGCCCGCTCGTTCGACGCTGGCGCGCAGGGCTTCCATGAGGTCGACGGCGCCGGTCGGCTCGGCCGCGGGTTCGGCCTTCTCAACGGTCTTGCCGGCCTGCTTGGACTCGATCATGGTGGCGACCTTCTCGCGGAAGGTGTCGTGGAACTCGCCCGGGTCCCACTTCATACTCAGGGCCTGGATGAGCTGCTCGGCCATCTTCAGTTCCCTGGCCGAGACCTTGGTCGTGCGGGGGAGGTTGTCGATCTCCTTATTCGGGTCCCGGATCTCGTCGGCCCAGTGAAGCGTGTGGAGGGTTAGGAGGCCGCTCTCGGCCTTGAGGGCGACGAGGTACTCGTGCTGGCGCATGACGAAGGTGGCGACGCCCGCCTTGCCGGACTTCGCGAGGGCCCGCTCCAGCAGGCTGTACACCCTGCCGTATTCCTTGCCGCGCGGCCCGAGGTAGTACGTCTTGTCGAAGAAGATCGGGTCTACGTCCGCGAGGTCGACGAACCCGGCGATCTCCAGGGACCGGGAGCGGCCCGGGGCGATCTCGTCCAGTTCCTTCGGCTCGAGCAGGACGTACTCGCCGCCGACGTCGTAGCCCTTAACGATGTCGTCGAGCTCGACCTCGTCGCCGGTCCGCTCGTTCACCCGGCGGTTGCGGATCCGGTCGGCGGTGCCGCGCTGGAGCTGGTGGAAGTGGATGGTGTGGCTGTCCGTGGCCGTGAAGAGGCCCACGGGCATGCTGACCAGGCCGAATGACAGGTTCCCGGCCCATACGGGACGAGCCATGATCGCCGCCTCCTCGTCAGAGGTCTCGTCTTTCCAGCTGACGACGCCCGACCGGTGATCGCATCCGTACTTCGGAGTAACCGATTCGCCATGTTCGATTTTAGTTCGATACCTTGGAGGTGCGAGTTCCGGCCATATCGGCCGAAACCGTTCGTTCATGGGAGGTGGGCATGCGCAACGGCTGTCACCTCCATGTGGCAAGCGGCTACTCGGCCCGCTATGGCGCCTCCCACCCCCGCGACCTGGTGAAACGGGCCGCCGAGCGTGGCATCGGGACGCTCGCGCTGACCGACCGGGACACCGTGACCGGCGCCGTGCGGTTCGCGAAGGCGGCCACGGCCGCCGGGATCCGGCCCGTCTTCGGCGTCGACGTCGCGGTCGCCCCCCACACCCCGGCCCGCCCGGGCTCTGCGGTCCGTGCCCGGACGCCGGTGCGTGGTGGCGCGCATGTGGTGGAGCCAGCGCTGCGGGTCACGCTGCTCGCGCGGAGCGCGGCGGGGTGGGGGCGGCTGTGCCGTCTGGTGTCGGCTGCGCACGCGGGTGCTGGGGGCGGGCCGCCGGTGGTGTCCTGGGAGACGCTCGGCCGGTACGCGGATGCGGAGCTGCTGGTGCTGTTGGGGCCGGTCTCCGAGCCGGTGCGTGCCCTGTCGGCGGGGCGGCCGGATCTCGCCGAGCGGCTGCTCGCGCCGTGGCGGGAGCTGGCCGGGGCGAACCTGCGGCTGGAGACGGTGTGCTGGGGTGTGCCCGGTACGGGGCCGGGGTCTCGGCGGCTGGCCGCCCGCACGCTCGGTCTCGCCGACCAGCTCGGCGTCCCTGCGGTGCTGACGAATGCGGTCCGGTACGCGGACCCGGGCCAGCACCGGATCGCGGATGTGCTGGATGCGGGCCGGCTGCTGCGGCCGATCGACCGCCGGAGGCTGGACTGCGGCGAGCGCTGGCTGAAGGACCCCTCCACGATGCAGGCCGACGCCGAGCGGATCGCGGAGGCGTCCGGCGCCGGACCGGGGCGCGCGGCCGCGCTGCTAGCGGAGACGGTCCGGGCCGGTCAGGAGTGCGTCCTCGATCCGGTCGCCGATCTCGGGCTGGGCCGCCCGCACTTCCCCGAGCCGGAGGTTGTCGGCGCCGAGCCGGGACCGGGCGGGGCGATGCGGCTGCTGCGCCAGCGGTGCGAGGCGGGCATGTTCGCCCGCGGTCTGGACCGGGACCGGCGTGCGGTCGGGCAGCTGGAGTACGAGCTGGGGGTGATCGGGAAGCTGGAGTACGAGGCGTACTTCCTGGCCGTCGCGCAGGTCGTCGCGGACGTCCGCGCGATGGGGATCCGGGTCGCGGCCCGCGGCTCGGGTGCCGGGTCGATGGTCAACCACAGCCTGTTCGTGGCCACCGCGAACCCGCTCGACCACGACCTGCTCTTCGAACGCTTCCTGTCGGTGCGGCGCCGGTCGCTGCCGGACATCGACGTGGACGTGGAGTCCGCGCGCCGGCTGGAGGTCTACGACCGGATCATCGAGCGATTCGGGACCGAGCGGGTCGCGGTGACGGGCATGCCGGAGACGTACCGGGCCCGGCACGCGCTCCGTGACACCGGGCTGGCGCTGGGGATCGCGCCGCAGGTGATCGACCAGGTCGCGAAGTCGTTCCCGCACATCCGCGCCTGCGACATCCGCGGTGCGCTCGCCGAGCTGCCCGAGCTGAAGCAGCTCGCCGCGGAAGCCGGCTCGTTCGGGCCGCTGTGGGAGCTCGCCGAAGGCCTGGACGCGCTCCCGCGGGGGATCGCGATGCACCCGTGCGGGGTGATCCTCTCGAACGCGGCGCTGCTGGACCGGCTTCCGGTGCAGCCGACCCCGGGCGGGTACCCGATGGTCCAGGCCGACAAGGAGGACGTCGAGGACCTCGGCCTGCTCAAGCTCGACGTGCTCGGAGTGCGGATGCAGTCCGCGATGGCCCACGCCGTGAAGGAGATCCGCCGTACCACCGGCCGGCAGATCGACCTCGACAACCCCGACCACGTCCCCCTCGGCGACCCCGGCGCCTTCGACCTGATCAGGAAGTCCGACACGGTGGGGATGTTCCAGCTGGAGTCCCCCGGCCAGCAGGACCTCGTCGGCCGGCTCCAGCCCCGCGACGTCCAGGACGTCATCGCCGACATCAGCCTGTTCCGGCCGGGCCCGGTCAAGGGCGGCATGCCCGCCCTGTACATCGCCGCCCGCCACGGCGCCGCACCCCGCTACCCGCACCCCGACCTCGTGCCGGTGCTCGCCTCGACGTACGGGGTGACGATCTGGCATGAGCAGATCATCGACATGTTCTCCGTGCTGACCGGCTGCGACCGCTCGCTCGCCGAAGTCGCCCGCCGCGCGCTCGCCGACAAGAACCGCCTGCCACAGGTGGAGACCTGGTTCAAGAACGGAGCTGGCGCCCGCGGCTACGCGCCAGCGGTCCTGGACGAGGTGTGGGAGATCATCAAGGGCTTCGGCGCCTACGGGTTCTGTCGCGCCCACGCTGTGGCCTTCGCCGTCCCCGCCCTGCAGTCCGCCTGGCTCAAGGCCCACCACCCGGCCGCCCTGTACGCGGGGCTGCTGGAGCACGATCCGGGGATGTGGCCGGCGCGGGTCATCGTCTCCGACGCCCGCCGCCACGACGTGCCCGTCCTGCAGGTCGACGTGAACCGCTCCGCCGCCGACTACCGCATCGAGCAGACACAGGCCGGGGTGTGGGGGGTACGGCTGTCGCTGTCCTCCGTGGAGGGGATCAGCGAGGACCAGGTCGCCCGGATCGCGGCCGGCCAGCCCTACAACGGCCTCCAGGACTTCTGGCAGCGCGCCCGCCCCGCCCTCCCGATCGCCGAGCGCCTCATCCAGATCGGCGCGCTCGACACGCTGCGCGGCCCGCTCACCCGCCGCGATCTCCTCCTGCAGGCCGCCGAGCTCCACGCACACACCCGCGCCCGACCCGCCGACGGCCAGCTCCCCCTCGGCGGGGAACTCGTCACCGCCGACCCTTCGGGCCTGCCGGAGATGACCAGCCGCGAAGCCCTGAACGCGGAGATCAGCGTGCTGTCCATCGACGTGTCCCAGCACCTGATGACCCACCACCACCGGCTCCTGCGCGAGATCGGCGCCACCGACGCCGCCCACCTCAAGGCCATGTACCCCGGACAGCAGGTCCTGGTCGCGGGCGTCCGCGCCTCCACGCAGACCCCACCGATCCCGTCGGGCAAGCGCGTCATCTTCGTGACCCTGGAAGACGGGGCCGGTCTCGTCGACATCGCCTTCTTCGAAGACAGCCACGACGCCGTCGCCCACACCGTCTTCCACTCCGCGCTCCTGCTCGTACGCGGCACCGTCGAAGCCCGCGGCCCGCGCCGCACCGTCATCGGACAGATGGTCTGGGACCTGGAAGAACTCGCCGCCGCCCGCCGCGACCACGGACCCGAAGCCGTCCTCAGCCTCCTCGGCCAGAACGAGCTCGCCCCCACCCCCGCGCAGAACGGCGCCCCCTCCCGGACCCTCGCCAATGGCACCACCGGCGCGCGCCTGCACCCGTACGCCGACCTCCAGCCCGCCGGCACCCGCGCCGCCGACCTCAAGTCCCTCGGCTACACCAGCCCCGGAAGCCCCGGGTGACCGCCATGAACCAGCGCCTCATCCTCCACACCCACTTTCACCTCCCCCGCCCCGGCTACACCGACCTGTACACGCAGCTCCTGGCCCTCGCGCAAGGGATCACCCCGCGCGTCCAGGCGATCCCCCCGGACGCCGCGCACCTCGACATCACCGGGGCGCTGCGCTACTGGGACCGCGACCCCGCCGGGCTCGCCGCGCTCCTGCGGCTGCGCACGCTGGCGCTGCACGGCGTGCAGACGACGTGCGCGATCGCCCCGAACCGGATGCTCGCGACGATGGCGGCCGCGGCCACCCCGCCCGGCACCACCACCGTCATCGAGGCGGGAGACGTCGAGCGGTGGCTGCGGCCGCGCCCGGCGGCGGCGCTCTACGGGGTCGGCCCGGCGACCGCGGGCAAGCTGCGCACCTACGGCCTGCACACCGTCGGCGACATCGCCGACACTCCCGTGCCCACCCTGATCCGTCTCTTCGGCGCTGCCGCCGGCCGCGCCTTGCACGCCCACGCCCAGGGTCAGGACCCGCGCACCGTCCAGACCCAGCCGATCGCGAAGTCGCTGGGCGCGGAGCGGGCATTCCAGCACGACGTCCTGGACCCGGCCGAGCACCGCCGAGCCCTGCTCTCCCTCGCCGAGGAAGTCGGCGCCCGCCTCCGCGACGGGGAGCAGGCCGCCGGCGGCTTGGCCCTGTCCGTGCGCTACGCCGACCGCAGCTCCAGCACCCGCAGCCGTACGCTCGCCGAAGCCAGTGCTCACACCCGGGCAATCGCCACCACGGCGTACGAGCTGTACGACCTGCTCGCCCTCCAGCGCGCCCGCGTCCGCAGCATCAGCCTGCGCGCACACGACCTCCACCCCGCGGCCCAGGCCGTCCAACAGCTGACCCTCGGTCCCAGCGACCACCGCGCCCTGGCCATCGAAGCGGTCACCGACCGCGCCCGCGCCCGCTACGGCCCAGGCACCCTCCGCCCCGCCGCCCTCGCCACCAGCACCAAACGCGCCAGCAACGGAATACCCGGCGCGAAAACGTTCCTGCCAGCACTGCCGCCATCCGAAGGGAACCGCCCATGACCACCCCCCAGACCCCAGCCAGAGTCCCCGCACTCAGCTGCGCCCCTGCCCAGATCGGCCCCTGCGCGAAGTGCCGACAGCCCTGTTGTCGCTACGGCGTCGGAGCGAACTCGCTCTGCGTCCCATGCCGTACCGCACTCCAGCAGGGCCAGCAGAAGTCCCACTCCGGAGCCTGACCGTCCGGGCTCGCGCGTTCCGGTCGATGCGTGCGCGCTATTCGTGGACGCGCACGACCGTGACCACCGCGTGCCGTGTCGTCCCGGCCGAGACCTCCACCACCAGGCCCTCGTCCGTACGCCGGTACGGCTCGCCGTCCGGCGTGCGGGCTTCGGCGGCTGGGGCGGCTCCCCGGAGGAAGAGGCCTACCTGCGCCGCCAGCGGCGCGGTGAGCCGTTGAGAACGGGCGATCCGGCCGTCGGGCAAGCGGACGAAGAGGTGACGGGGGCGGCCTGCGATGCCGGTGAAGCCGACGACTTCGGCGTCGACGGTCTCGGAGTGCCACTGGCGAAGAGGCGGTATTCCAACCCTGCGCAATTCGCGTGGCCCGCTTCCAGAACGGACCGGATGCGGGCCGCCCTCTGGCGCACTGGCTCGGAGGAGCATTCCCGGCGGCGTGGGTGTCTTGAAGTCGTGATGCTGGCCGTGACTGGATGCCGCACCTGTGGCCTACGGCAGCTGTTGGGACGATGCTCGCTCGGCGGTGCGGGGGGCGGTCATGTCGAGCAGGAGCATGGCGTCGTGGTCGGGGGTGCCGGGCTGGGCGGTGTAGACGCCGAGCCGGTGGCCGGGGGTGCCTTCGAGGGCCATGCCCTGGAAGTCGAGGGTGATCTTTCCGACCTGGGGGTGCTGGAAGGTCTTGGTGGTGATCTTGCGGCCCGTGACGTCGTAGCGGTCCCAGAGCTTGGCGAAGTCGGGGCTCTTCAGGAGCAGCTCGCCGACGAGCTGGGTGAGGTCGGGGGCGTCGGGGTCGGTGCCGGCCAGGGCTCGCAGGCGGGCGACGCAGTGCCGGATCTGGTTGTCCCAGTCGGGGAAGAGCTCGCGGGCGGCGGGGTGGAGGAAGAGGTAGCGACCGAGGTTTCGCTGGGCTGCGGGCCAGTCCGCCAGGCCGGGATACAGGGCGAGTCCGCCGGGGTTGTGGGCGAGGACGTCCATGCTGCGGCTGACGACGTAGGCCGGGTTCGGGCGCACGGTTTCCAGCAGCAGCTTCAGGTGCGGGCGCAGGGTGCGGCTGGGGGCGGGGGCGGCTTGGGGTGCGTAGTGGGCGGCGCGGACGGCGAGGTCGCGTAGGTGCTGGTGCTCGGCGTCGTCGAGCTGGAGGGCGCGGGCGAGCGCGTCGATGACGGCGGGGCTGGGACGGGTTTCCTTGCCACGTTCCATGCGGGTGTAGTAGTCGATGCTGACCCCGGCGAGCGTGGCCAGTTCTTCGCGTCGCAGTCCCGGAGTGCGGCGCACGCCGGGGCCCGGGGTGAGCCCGGCGGACTGGGGGCTGGTCTGGGTGCGGCGGGCGCGCAGGAAGCGTGCCAGCTCGTCACCGCTGCTGTGCTGCTCAGAAGCCATACCGCCAGTGTCGCGCCGTCTGCGGCGCGACATGCGCGCTGAGGGGGGCACTGTCACACCCCCGCTGGCCACCCCCTGTCACATCCCGGCCTGCCTGCGGCGGCTGCAAGGGGGCACGGTGGATGGTGTCGCACCGCGTCCGAGGACTTTTCGCCCTGTCTCCGGGGCGGCGCTCGGATGGCGTGCCCCTGGTGTGCGGGGAACGGTGGACGTGGTGCACGGAGACACGGCTGGTCGGGGGCCCGGCACCTGGCCTTGTACAGCGGAAGGGACTGACGATGGCGGACTGGAACGGCCCGGATCTGGAGAAGATCGCCGCGGCCGAGGAGCTGGACCTGGCATCCGAACGGTCCAACGGCACCCTGCGCGAGGCGGTGACGATGTGGGTGGTCCGCTCCGGCGACCAGCTGTACGTCCGTTCGGTCAAGGGCGCCGACGGTCCCTGGTACCGGGGAACGCAGTCCCGCCACCGGGGTCGCATTCAGGCCGGTGGCGTCCACCGGGACGTCACCTTCCACCCGGCCGGACCCGACGAGTACCGAGGCGTGGATGCGGCTTACCGGGAGAAGTACGGGCACTACCCGAGCATCGTCGAGCACGTCCTGACCGACCGGGCCCGCGCCTCCACCCTGCGCCTCGAACCCCGCTGATCACCCCGCCGGCCCTGCACTACCCACCGTCACGAAAGGCAAGATCTTCCATGCGCGCCACCCTCATGTACGGCCCCGCCGACGTCCGGGTCGAGAACGTTGCCGACCCGCGGATCGTCGAGCCCACGGACGCGATCGTCCGGATCACCCTGGCCTGCGTGTGCGGCTCCGACCTGCACCCCTACCACTCCATGGACAAGACCGACGAGGGTGCGCCGATGGGGCACGAGTTCCTCGGGATCGTGGAGGAGACCGGCTCGGAGGTCCGTGGTCTCAAGCGTGGGGACTTTGTCGTCTCCCCGTTCGCGTACGCCGACAACACCTGCCCGATCTGCCGGGACGGCTTCCACACCGCCTGCCCGCACGGCGGCTGGTACGGCGCCGGAGGCGTCGGCGGAGCACAGGCCGAGGCGATCCGCGTCCCCCAGGCCGACGGCACTCTGGTCAAGATCCCCACCGACGTCGACCCGGCGCTGCTGCCCTCACTGCTCGCCCTGAGCGACGTGTACCTCACCGGTTACCACGCCGCCCACATGGGCCGCGTCGAGCCCGGCAAGACCGTCACCGTGATCGGCGACGGCGCCGTCGGCCTGTCCGCCGTGCTCGCCTCCCGCCGGATGGGCGCCGAGAAGATCATCCTCATGGGCCGGCACACTTCCCGCACCGACCTCGGCAAGGAGTGGGGCGCCACCGACGTCGTCGCCGAGCGCGGCGAGGAAGGCATCGCCAAGGTGATGGACCTGACCGGCGGTGAGGGCTCCCACGTCGTCCTGGAGGCTGTCGGGCTCATGCCGGCCTACGAGCAGGCGTACGGCGTCGTGCGCCCCGGCGGGATCATCTCCCGCGTCGGCGTCCCGCAGTACGAGGAGGCCCCGGTCGGTTTCGGCTCGCTGTTCGGGAAGAACGCCCAGCTGGCAGGCGGGCCCGCCCCGGTGCGCGCCTACCTGGAGTCCGCCATCGCCGACGTGCTCGCCGGCCGGATCGACCCGGGCCGGGTGTTCGACGCCGAGGTCCCCCTGGACCAGGTCGCCGACGCGTACAAGGCCATGGACGACCGCACCAACCTCAAGGTCGTGGTCCGCCCGTGACCGCACGCAAGCCGAACGCCGCCGCTACCGCCGCGCACGAGCGACTCCTCCCCGGCCACG
This sequence comes from Streptomyces sp. NPDC048461, assembly GCF_055587105.1. Lineage (NCBI taxonomy): Bacteria > Bacillati > Actinomycetota > Actinomycetes > Kitasatosporales > Streptomycetaceae > Streptomyces > Streptomyces sp. NPDC048461. The sequence continues at coordinate 65,164 of NZ_JBVJGW010000024.1, forward strand.
TCTCCACCCTCGCCGTCACCGATCCCGAGTTGATCGAGTACTTCGACAACTTCGCCTTCGACGAGGTCCTGCAGCACACGCAGGGGCTGCCGGAGCGGACCCGGCTGCTGACGCAGCTCGCGGCGATGATCGCCGTCGGCGCCCTCGCCGAGTACCGGGTGATGCTCGGCGCCGCCCTCACCATCGGCGTCACCCCGGTGCAGGCGAAGGAGATCGTCTACCAGGCCGTGCCGTACGCCGGCATGGCCCGGGTCTTCGACTTCCTGCACGCCACCAACGAGGTGTTCACCGACCGCGGTGTCGGGCTTCCTCTGGAAGGCCAGTCCACGACCAGCCCGGACACCCGGATGGAGCAAGGCCTGGCAGTGCAGAAGCAGATTGTCGGTGAGAAGGCCGTGGACGCCATGTACGCGAACGCCCCCGCCGACGAGCAGCACATCCAGCGGTTCCTTAGCGGGAACTGCTTCGGCGACCACTACACCCGCACCGGCATCGACGTCCCCACGCGTGAGCTGCTGACCTTCGCGATGCTCGCCGCGCTCGGCGGCGCCGACGCCCAGGTCAAGGGCCATGTCACCGCGAACCTGAACGTCGGCAACACCCGCGCCACCCTGCTCGCCGTACTGACCGGCCTGCTGCCGCTCATCGGCTACCCCCGCACCCTCAACGCCCTGGCCGCCGTCGACGCCGCCGCTCCGGCCGACACCGCCCCGGCCACGAAGAAGGACGACGCATGACCTCCCGTACCTGGCTCATCACCGGCGTCAGCAGCGGCCTCGGCCACGCCCTGACCACCCAGCTCATGGAACGCGGCGACGCGGTCATCGGCACCGTCCGCAACCTGGACAAGGTCTCCGACCTGACCGAGCAGTACCCCGACACCTTCCGCCCGGAGATCCTCGACGTCACCGACACCCGGGCCGTCCGCAAGACCGTGGACGCCGCGTTCGCAGCCGGCCGCGTCGACGTGATCGTCTCCAACGCCGGCTACGGACTGTTCGGCGCCGCCGAAGAGATCACCGACGACCAGGTTGACCACATCATCGCCACCAACCTCACCGGCTCCATCACCCTGATCCGCGCCGCGCTCCCGCACCTGCGCGCCCAAGGCGGCGGCCGCATCATCCAGATGTCCACCTACGGCGGACAGGTCGCCTTCCCCGGCAACTCCATGTACCACGCCACCAAATGGGGCATCGAGGGCTTCGCCGAGTCGGTCGCCCAAGAGGTTGCCCCGTTCGGCATCGGCGTGACGATCGTCGAGCCTGGCGGAGCGCGTACCGAGTTCCGCTACGGCAGCGCCCGGGTCGCCGACCCCATCGACGCCTACGAGGGCAACCCTGCCCACGCCTTCAAGGCCATGCTCGACCCGGCAGGCGGCCTCGCCCCAGGCGACCCGCAGCGCATGGCCGCCCGCATCATCGAGTCCGTCGACACCGGCCCGGCCCCGCTGCGGATGGTCCTCGGCTCCCAGGCGCTGGACTCCACCCTCGGTGTGCTGCGCAAGCGGATCGAGGACTTCGAGGCCCAACGCGACCTGGCGGCCTCCACGGACTTCCCGGCCGGCGAGTGACCCTCTCCAGGAATCCGGGCGGAAGCGGCCGGTAGCCGCTGCGGCCACCGCCCATACCGACCGACCGCTCCCATTCCCCGAACGACGAGGAGATCTCCGTGCAGAGCGTCACTTTGAACAACGGCGTCGAGATGCCGATCCTCGGCTACGGCGTCTATCAGATCCCGCCGGAGAAGACCGAGCAGGCAGTCGCCGACGCCCTCACGGCCGGCTACCGGCTTCTGGACACCGCGGCCGCCTACGGCAATGAGGAAGCCGTGGGCCGCGCGATCAAGAACAACGGGCTCCCGCGCGAGGAGCTGTTCGTCACCACCAAGCTGTGGGTTCAGGACGCCCCCGCCCAGGACAACGCCCGCCGCGCGCTGGAGACGTCCCTGACCAGGTTGGGCCTGGACCACGTCGACCTGTACCTGATGCACCAGCCCTACGGCGACGTGTACGGGCAGTGGCGCGCGATGGAGACCGCGAACCGGGAGGGCCTGGCCAAGGCGATCGGCGTCGCGAACTTCTTCCCCGACCGGCTCCTGGACCTGATTCTCAACAACGAGATCGTCCCGGCGGTCAACCAGATCGAGACCCACCCCTTCTTCCAGCGCACCACCGATCAGGTGCTGATGCGCGAGCACGGGGTCCAGCACCAGTCCTGGGGCGGCTTCGCCGAAGGCAAGAACGACCTCTTCACCCATCCCGTCCTGACCGAGATCGGCAAGGCGCACGAGAAGTCCGCCGCCCAGGTCGTGCTCCGCTGGCTGGTCCAGCGGGACATCGTCACGATCCCGAAGTCGGTCAGCCCCGACCGGATGGCGCAGAACTTCGACGTCTTCGACTTCGAACTCACCGACCGGCAGATGGCACAGATCGCCGACCTCGACACCGGCACGACGCTCTTCTTCGACCACCACGACCCCGAGATGGTCGCCTGGCTCAGCAAGCGCCGCCTCGACAGCTGAGAGCCGACCCCGCCCGACAGGAGAAGCATGACGATGAAGCACATCAAGCTGGGTGACCTGGAGGTTGCCCGGATCGGGCTCGGGGCGATGGGCATGTCCCACGGCCTGACCGGAGCCGGAAGCGACGACGCAGAATCCATCCGCACCATCCACCGGGCGGTCGACCTCGGTGTCACTCTCATCGACACCGCCGAGATCTACGGCCCCTACGTCAACGAAGACCTCGTCGGACAGGCACTCAAGGGCCGCCGCGACCAGGTGGTGCTGGCCACCAAGTTCGGCATGATCGACCACGGCGGCGCCGGCGCGTGGAACCTGAACTCCAGCCCCGCCAACATCCGCACCTCGGTCGAGGGGTCGCTGAAGCGGCTGGGCACCGACCACATCGACCTGTACTACCAGCACCGCGTCGACCCGAACATCCCTATCGAGGAGACTGCCCGCGCGGTCGCCGAGCTGATCGCCGAGGGCAAGGTCCGCCACTTCGGGCTGTCCGAGGCCGGCCCGGACACCATCCGCCGCGCCCACGCCGTCCAGCCCGTCACCGCGGTGCAGTCCGAGTACTCGCTGTGGACCCGCGGCATCGAGGAGCGGGTCCTGCCCGTCCTGCGGGAACTGGGCATCGGCCTGGTTCCGTTCGCCCCGCTCGGGCACGGCTTCCTCACCGGCACCGTCCGCAAGGAGAGCGACTTCGAGGAAGGCGACTTCCGCCGCGGCAACCCGCGCTTCACCGGCGAGAACTTCCGGCGCAACCTGGCCCTCGCCGACGAAGTCCAGGCCATCGCCACCGAGGTCGGCGCCACACCCGCGCAGGTCGCCCTCGCCTGGCTGCTGGCCCAGGGCGATGACATCGCCCCCATCCCCGGCACCAAGCGCGTCGCCCGCGTCGAGGAGAACACCGCCGCCGACCGCCTCCAGCTCAGCCCCGAGGTGCTGGCCAAGCTCTCCAGCCTCCCCCAGGCCGCCGGCGACACCCACAACGAAGCCGGCCTGGCCATGCTGGAACGCTGACCCACCCACTTCTCCCTCACATCCCACCCGTACGAAAAGCAAGGAGCATCCCGTGGAGTTCGTCAAGCCGCAGCCCACCGGCAAGGGACCTGAGGACTGGTTCAACGGAGACGTCTGGTTCGACGTCATCCACGCCGGTCAGGAACCCTCCCGCGTGCGCGCCAACATGGTGCGCTTCGCACCCGGGGCCCGCACCGCCTGGCACCACCACGCGGTGGGCCAGACCCTCCACGTGGTCGCCGGCGTCGCCCTGGTCGGCACCCGCGACGGAGTCGTCTTCGAGGCCCACCCCGGCGAGACCGTGACCTGCCCTCCCGGCGAGGAGCACTGGCACGGGGCCACCACGGAGAACTTCATGCAGCACCTCGCCCTGTGGGACGGCACCGCTCCCGACGACGACCGGCCCGAGACCACCTGGCTGGAACACATCACCGACGAGCAGTACGCCGCCCCGCGCACCCGCGCCCACTGACCCTCGCACGCGAAGGAAGAGCCACTCATGCCCGCGACGATGATCGCCCTCTTCGGTGGCGCCGGCCCCGACTGGGCCACCCGCCAAGTCCCCGTACCCCAGCCGGGACCTGGGCAGATCGTGGTCCGTGCCCGCTCAGTCGCCCTGAACAACGCAGACGCCTCCATGCTCACCGCCGCCGACCCCACCTCCGGCGGCACCGGCAAGGAGTACCAGGCCGGCTACGAGTTCGCCGGCGAGGTCACCGCCGTAGGCGACGACGTGACCACCCCCGCTGTCGGGGACCGGGTGATGGGCACGACCCCAGGCAGCTTCGCCCAGTACGTCCTCGCCGACCACCGCCACGTCCTGCCCGTACCCGACCACCTCGACTACGACGTCGCGTGCGCACTGCCCACCGGACTGCTCACCGAACACGGCGCCCTCATGACCGGCGGCTTCCGGGCCGGGCAGTCGGTGCTGATCACCGGGGCGACCTCCAGCATCGGCCTGATCGGCGTGCAGATCGCCAAGGCCCTCGGCGCCGGACAGGTCATCGCCACCACCCGCTCCGCCGCCAAGCACGACCTGCTTAAGCGGGCCGGTGCCGATAAGGTCCTGGTCGCCGGCGACCAGGACCCTGTCGGGGCCGTCCTCGACGCCACCGGAGGCAAGGGTGTCGACGTCGTCCTGGACCACGTCGGCGGTCCCACCTTCGCCGCGTGTCTTCCCGCCACCCGCGTCGACGGCGCCGTGGTCAACATCGGCCGCCTCGACACGGCCGAATCCACCATCGACCTCGACGCCCTGTCCTACCGCCACCTGCGCGTCACGGGAGTCTCCTTTGGCTTTACCCGGCCCGCTGAGCTGGGCGCCGTCATCGCCGCCGCCGGCGAGCAGCTGCTGCCCGCTGTCGCAGATGGACGCGTACGGCCCCGTATCGACACCACCCTCACTTTTGATACTGCCACCCGGGCCGCCGAACGGCTCCGATCCCACCAAGCCCACGGAAAGATCGTCCTCATCGTTCCCTGAGGGACCGACACACGAGCCGTTGAGAGCGGCCCAACCGCGCCCGGCGGCGAAAGCCCTCCGGGTCTGTGGGGGGCCTCCGGCCCGGCCGGGCAGAGGACATCACCGGCGCTGACGAGTCCCACGTGGTAGTTGTCGATCATGTCGTGGACACTGCCGGAACCGATACTCGCCACCCCTGTCGGCAGCCCGAGCCTCCCAGCACAGCATGCTGCCGAACCGAAGTGGGACGGCTACCGGGCTCTGCTGGCCCGGTACGCCGACGGCCGCGTGGTGATCCGCTCCCGTCGCGGAACGGACATGACCTCAGCTTTCCCTGAGATCACCGCAGCGGCCGCAAGGATCCCGGCGAACGTGGCCCTTGATGGCGAGCTGATCGTTTGGGAGGCCAACCGGCTGGCCTTCGAACGGTTGCAGGGCCGACTCAACCGTCCGGCCGCAGCCACTGCGCGGCTCGCCGAGCAGTGGCCGGTCCACTTCGTGGCGTTCGACATCCTGCGCCGCAGCGTTGACCTCACCGGAAAGCCGTACACCGCGCGCCGCGCCGCCCTGGAGCGACTCTTCGCGGAGCACGACCTCGGGCCTCAGTTCGCGCTGTGCCCGTCGACCACCGACCCGGCAACAGCGGCCGAGTGGCTGGAGTGGTCGTCGGTCGGGATGGAGGGCTTGGTCTTCAAGCGCTTGGACCAGCGGTACGCCGCGGGCCGCGGCTGGCGGAAGTACCGGTCGCGCGCATCGACCGAAGCACTGGTTTGCGCGGTCGGCGGCTCTCTTGCGTCCCCGACGACGGTCCTGCTGGGGCGGTTGGACGCGGGTGGTGTACGCATTTACGGCGACAGCACCGTGCTGACACGGGTGTGCGTAGTTGACGTACAGGAAATCCCGGTGAGAACGATCATGGTCGGTTAGCACACCCTACCCGATATATGGCCTGTGTAAGGATGCTGGCACACTGCACGCCATGAAGATCATCACACGGGGCGGGGGCGCCTTGATCGCGGGCGCCGTCGTGCTCTTCGCGACGCTGTTCGGGGCCCTGCCCGCGAACGCGGCCGGGTACGACTGCGGTACCCACACACTCTGTCTGTACAGCACCGAGGACGGCACGGGGAACGGCGGCCAGGTCCAGAGCTACGCCCGGGACAGGAACCCGGCCACGGGTGTCCTCGGCAACGAGGACGCGCAGTCCTACGAGGATTGGAACGACCAGGCGAAGTCCTTCCACAACCGCACGTTGTACTGGGCGTGCTTCTACGTGGAGACCTCGTACGGCGGTGCGGTCGTTCCGGTAAAGCCGCGGGCGAAGGGCACGCTGGCGGCGCTCGCCCCCGGACTGGGCGGCAGGCTGAGCTCCCACAAGCTGGTCCCCTCGCAGGGACAGTGCTTCACGGGCTTCGAGCGCTGCGAGGACGACAAGCTGTGCCTGTTCTACGAGCCGAACGGCCGGGGCCGGACCACGCAGCTCGACAAGGACTACACGACGTACCACCCGGACCACTGGGCGAACCGGGTCCAGGCGGTCTACAACCGCACAGCGTTCTCGGCATGCTTCTACGCGAAGCCGGCGGCCGAGCGCCTGCCCACGGACAAGCCCTTCCGGGTCCTGCCGGGTGATGCCACGACCATCGCGGCCCCGCACGCCAAGACCTTCAACTCCCACACCCTCAAGGACGACGGGGAGTGCCAGTGAGCACCCGTACCCGCCGCGCGGCACTCGCCTGCGCCACCGCCACCATGACGGCCCTGCTCGTGGCGGTGCCCGGCACGGCCGGATCGCTCGGCGTCCAGGCAGACGGTCCGGTGATCCCGGGCTGGCAGGAGGCCGCGCCCGACTCCGTGGATGTCGGGAAGGTCCTGGCCCCCGGCATCGAGCACTTCCGGTACCAGGAGAACCCGGTCACGGACCCCGCCCACCCCCGGTACGGGATGCCGCGCCGCGAGTTCAGCGTCCTGCGGATCGACCCGGCCAAGGGCTCCCTCCGGATCGAGAGCAGCACGGGCAAGGCGGCCGGTTCCGCGGAGATCGTCCGTGACCAGCTGAACGCCAACACCAAGAACCTGCCGATCGCCGGGATCAACGGCAGCTACTTCATGCGCGAGGGGCTCCGGAAGTCGGACCCCGCCGGCACCGAGGAGTCCGTCCAGAGCTTCGGGGCGACGGTGCGGGACGGTGTCCTGCTCGGCGCGGCCTGTCACGGGGCGAGCCGCAACTCGCTGGTGCTCCAGCACGGCATCCCCTACATCACCACCGTGAGCACGAAACTGGCGCTCAAGGAGAAGCTGCGCGAGGGCGCCACGGCGACGCCCGAGGAGATGGTGCTCGACGACGTGAACCGCGATCCCGGAGTGCCGCTGGCGTGCAAGCGCGAGGAAGGCGACGGAGAGAAGGTCGAGTTCACGCACTCCGGGGGCAAGGAGCTCGCAGCCTTCCAGGACCCCACGGAGCTCGTCCTCTTCAACGACCAGTACGGCCTCAAGACGCCCGCGCGGAACCTGATCGAGGACCCCAGGATTACCGCGGACGACGACGAAGGGTACGAGGTGCTGATCGCCGCGGACGGCACCCTTAGCCGGCCGCAGGCATGGACCGCGCAGCGCGGGGGCAAGGCGGTCCCCAAGGGGCAGTACATCCTCCAGGCAGTGGGCAAGGAGCGCGTGGACTGGCTCAAGGCGAGGCTCGCGAGTGGGGTGAAGTTCGACGTCAATCAGACGATGACCGACACCTTCGGCAACCGTCCCCTTCCCCTGGACGAGTCGGTGGACGTCGTCTCCGGTGGCGCCGACGCATTCGACGACGGGGTCGCCCAGGTGCCGAGCGTCTACGTGCTGACCACCAGCACCGATCCTGAGACGAGCGTGGAGCTGATCGACCCGTTGACCGGGGCGAAGGTCAGGGCCGCGCTCGATGAGGCAAAGCAGCCGGTGTTCAGCTCTTGCGCCCGCGCGGTGAAGACGGTCGGGAAGGTCTCCTGCCAAGACTCCCGGACCGTGGTCGGCGTGGACGACCAGGGCCGCACCCTCTTCGCCACCCTCACCGGGCCCCGCGACGAGGCCGACGAGGCCATCTTCGCGGGTGGCTTCCTGGTCGAACTCAACGCCCCCCTGACGGCGTTCGGCGTGATGGACGCGGTCAACCTGGACGGCGGCGGGTCGACCATGATGCTCATCCGCGACAGCGACCACCCGCAGAACTACCAGCGTCACACCGGCCTGACCGATCCGACGCACCGCGAGGTCTTCGATACGGTGTACGTCGGTTTCGGCGGCCGGCTTCTGGACTGACGTGATGGGTGACGGTGCGTCCGCTGCCGGCGGACGCTCCGTCGTCGGTTCCCGCTCCGTGAGCGGGAGGCGCTTCCGGACGGTCAGCGGAAGTGGTGGAGATTCGCGCGGCCCCAGTCCTCGTACGTGAGGGGGGTCCGGCCGATGACCTCCTGGACAGTGGGGCGCTGTCTAACAAGCCCTAACGAAATGATCTTCGGGCTGGTTGGATGAGCTGGAGGGCGTTCAGTTGGGGGTGCGGGGTGGCTCGGCGCAAGCCGTGGGAAGTCGACGACGAGTTGTGGGTGGTGATCGAGCCGCTGCTGCCGAAGGCCGAGCGACGGGTACGGCATCCGGGGCGGAGGCGGCATCCGGACCGGCTGGTGTTCCAGGGCATCCTGTTCGTTCTCCACACCGGGATCGCTTGGGAACACCTCCCGCAGGAATTGGGGTTCGGTTCGGGCATGACCTGCTGGCGACGCCTGGCGGAGTGGACCGAGGCTGGTGTCTGGCCGCGTCTCCACGAAACCCTCCTGGCCCGGCTCCGCGGAGCCGGCGCCATCGACTTCTCGCGGGCCGTGGTCGACGGCTCCCACATACGCGCGTTAAAGGGGGCTCCAAAACCGGACGAAGCCCGGTTGACCGGGGCAGGAACGGCAGCAAACACCACCTGATCACCGACGCCACCGGCATTCCGCTTGCCGCCACCCTGACCGGCGGCAACCGTAACGATGTCACCCAGTTCATCCCGCTGCTCCAGGCCGTCCCGCCGGTCCGCGGCAAGCGCGGCCGACCCCGCCGACGGCCCGACACCGTGCTCGGCGACCGCGGCTACGACCATGACAAATACCGGCGCATGGCCTGGGCCCTGGGCGTGAAACCCGTCATCGCCCGACGGGGCGTCCCGCACGGATCCGGACTCGGCACCGACCGCTGGGTCGTCGAGCGCACCTTCGCCCACCTCCACTGGCTCCGTCGGCTACGGATCCGTTGGGAAGTACGCGACGACATCCACGAAGCCTTCCTCAGCCTCGCCTGCTCGCTCATCTGCTGGCGACGCCTGAAGTCATTCCGATAGCAGTTCTAAGCGCTGGCAGCGCCATCGGCCTGGCCAGCACGCGTCCACCAGGCGATCACTCGCCCGGCCATCGCGTATGGCCGCAGGCCCAAGGAGTCGAGACCGAAGTGATCCTCCAACTCGTGCTGCAGGAACTCACCAAGCTCCGCCTGGCTGGCGCCACTGTGAAGCCTCCCGAGCAGGGGAACGAGCATGCAGTCGTACTCGTCCTGCACGTCGTCGGCGACGCCGATCGGGTCCCACTCATTGAGCAGATGCCGCAGGTCGTTCTCAGTGAGGTGCCCCAGGGTCTCATCACCCCAGACTGCCACCCGGGAACGACCACCATCCCTCGCCGCCGCCTTGATGAAAGCGAACTCCCGAGTCCTCCGTCCCCTCGTCGTCATCGTCAAGTTCGACCGCCTCCGGATCGTGCAACGGACGCAGGCCGCCGGCGACGGAGATGGAGGCGGTGGAGCTGAAGCGGCCCAGGACGTTGAGGTTCTTGTGCTTGAGCGGGGAGAGGCGGGCCACGTCCTCGTCGCGGCCGCGAAGTCGCCGCAACAGCGTGGACCAGCGCAAGCCTCACCCGCACCGCGGGTCGCTGCGTCGACGGCCTGCCCGCACCCCGGGTGCCCGGGGCGCTGCATCATCTACATCTTCGACGAGCCGCACTGGCCGGGGCTGCTGGAGGGTCCGACCGGGGGCGCAGGCACCAAGGTGCTCCTGCAGCGCCGTCTCGCGCAGTCCGGTCCGCGTGTTCCACGAGTGGGGTAACGGTTCGATTCGCGCCCACAGCGTGAGTCAACGGCACACACGAACAACGACTGGCGGTGCTGATGGAACGGCACCGCTGTCAGGCGGCCGGCCGGGTGCGAAGCCGCTGCACGTCCCGCACGAGCGTGTGCAAAGCGCTGAGGAAGATCACGACTGCGCCCACGAGCCAGAAGATCGAAGCGCCGGAGCGGTACTCACGAACGCCCGCAATGACCAGGATCACGCAGGCCAGGACGCCGAAGGCCGAGATCAGAGCGCTGATACGGTGAGTCACAGGGACATCATCAACGATGACCTCGGCCAGCGGAAGTGATCCAAACGAACCGGCCTAGCCGTCCAGGTCCGCAGCAAGGTCGTCGCGCCAGCGTACGGACAGGCGCCGGCCGAGGATCGTCTCGGCAGCGGCCGGCAGCGGCTTCAGCAGGAACTCGCGCAGAGCCCCGGCCGCCGAGTCCCGGACGGCCCACGCGGCGTGGTCGGCTTCGGTGACCGGCGCCGTATCCGCTTGGTGCCGGGCCTCGTCCAGCAGGCCCCGTGCCGCTCGGGCCTCCGCGGAGAGGGTCCTCATCCGCAGGTCCAGGGGCCCGTCGGCTGGAAGGTCCACCGGCTCGTTGCGGTGGATCCGCTCCAGTGCCTGCGCGATCTCCGGGTAGGTGTCGATGCCGGTCTCGGACGCCAGCCGGGCGAGCTGCGCCGCCATCGCGGAGCGCAACCGCTGCGGCGGCGTCCGCTCGACGAGTGCCTCGAGGTCGAAGTCGCGTACCGAGGAGACTGGATGCCGTGCCGGTGGCACGTCGCTGAGGACCGGCAGGAGCAGCGCGCTCGCCAGCGGCTCGTCGCCGTCGCCTTCCGGGTCCCAGGTGATGTCGTGCTCCTGCGTGAGGTCGGCCAGGAGCCGGGTGTAGGCGGCCGTTGAGCCGGGCCAGGGATCGACGCCGATTCGCTGCCACTGCTGCCCGCAGGCTCCCAGGACCGGCTGCCCGTCGGCATCGGTCACGTAGTCCTCGCGGGGTGAGTCGACCCGGCGGGATGCCTCGGGCTGCTCGACACCGTCGTCGACGACTGCGACGTGCACTTCGGGTCCCTGCTTCGACAGCCTCACGACGCGGGTCCCGCGGGACAGCCGTCGCAGCACTTCCGGACGGCCGAACTGGGCGTCGCCGCTTTCCTGGGTGGCGTACGACCACCCGTCGCCGCACCACCCGGCCCGGACCATCGGACGGTACGCCGCCCAGGATGCGGCAGCCGACAGCCGCGTCTGCTCCCGGCTGCGCGGCCGGACGGTCGCGGGCACGGAGCCCAGCCTGTCGAGGAGTTCCTCGGGCGGAATTCCGGCCACGAACACGACGTCCGGCTGACGTGGCGCGGCCTGCGCGGCGGGGGCTTCGACGGTGATGATGATGTAGGCCCCGTCGGGCCGCGGGGCGGACGGCACCGGCGCGGGCGGGGGCGGGATCAGCGGTTCGGTGGCCTCGGCGGCGAGGCCAAGGGGGAGAGCGGATCCGGGATGATCGGCTTCGTCTGGCCCGGCTGAGGAACGGTTTGAAGTGGTCCCACCCGGCGCCGACGGACGCTCTCATCGGCTCGGTCAGTCCCTTCTGCGAGCATGTCGCCATGACAATCGGACCACCTGATCAGCGTCCCGCTGAGGCCGCCCTGGAGTTCCTCCGTTCGGCGTTCGAGCCGGAGTGGCGGGAGTCGGCTCTCGGATACGAGGCGGTTTCGGCGTGGGAAGCCGAGAACGGGGCTGTGCTCCCGGAGCCGTACCGGAGCCTGGTCGCGGAGATCGCCAACGGGTCCTCGCTCGGGCCGCCGGAGGACGGTGGCCTGCTGCCCCTGGGCTGGCTCCCGCCGGGCTGGCCCTTCCAGGTAGGCCGGAATCCCGCGGCGCCGTTCCCGCTCCAGGAGACCTGGGCCTGGGAAGGCGAGCCTCTCGCCCAAGACCACAGCGCGCGCGTTGCCGACGTCTACAGCCACGGATCCGTCGTGCTGGGCACCGACGATGGACTCTCCTACTGGGTCCTCGTCGTCAACGGACCCCAACGGGGCAAGGTCTGGCTGGTCAGCGACGTCGGAGCCTACTCGTATCCGGGGCCGGAAGCCTTCGGCTTCCTGGAGTGGGTTCAGCGCTGGCAGACCGGCGCCGGCTGGTGGGACTGACCACCCCTGCACGTCGTCCGCTCCACCCCAGGACAGCCCGGAAACGTCACCCGGTCGAGGGGTGGGGCCACTTCAGTCCACTCAGCGGGGACACCTCCTGAATCGTTCACCCGGCCTAAAAGTGGGGCCACCGCGGACCGTCCATCGACCGAGCTGTCCTTACGCGTCTCAGCGGCGTCACTCACCGACTTCGCGATGCACGGCGCCGGCGCCGGCACCGCGGCGTGCGCGGAAACCGCCGCGAGGAGCAGCACGGCGGCGAAAGCCGCCGGACCTGCGTTCAGATGTCGATCCCAAAGAGTCAGCGGCGGTACATGACGTACAGCTTGCCGTTGTGGACGGCTGTGGCAGCTTCTTCCTTGGGCTTGTTCGCACTCGGGCCTCCGACGGGTGAGGTGGCGCTCCAGGTGCTGCCGACGAGGGTGGCGCTGTACAGGGTGCCGTCCATGCCACGGAGGAAAACCCACAGTTTGTTGTTGTGGGCGGCGAGGGCGGCTCCGTGGGGGATACGCCAGCCGGAGGGGGAGGCGACGTCCTTCCAGTTTCCGGTGAATTCACACCGGGTCAGGTGCAGCCGGTCCTGGTGGGTGTCACCCATCCCCCGGACGGCCTGCCACATCGTGTTCCCGAGCGTGGTCAGGGCCACCGGACTGGCCGTCCTCCAGGAGTGCCACTGGACGGAGCTGCTCCAGTTCGGGTCGCTTCCGTCGTAGTAGTTCTCCCAGACCCTTCCGTCCGAGCCGGAGTGCACCATCCACAGCTGGTCTCGCCAGGCGGTCATGGCCGGGGCGTTGGCGACATCGCCGATGCGGAACTGGCGCGCCGCGCTCCAGGTCGTACCGCTTTCGTGGGAGCTCCAGTAACCGCGGCCGTCCAGTCCGGCCATGCCGCAGTACAGCTTGTTCCGGTAGACGGCCAAGGCCGGCGGGAAGGCGCAGGACCATCCTTGGATCCGTGTGGGCGCGGTCCAGTTTTGGCCTTCGAGCCTGGTCCACATGACCGCTTGGTCACTGGGGCGCAAGAAGAGGGCGTGCAGTCTGCCGCCGAAGGAGGCCAGGGCGGGGGTGGCCATCGCCTGCCAGGGCAGGGCGACGGGGGCGCTGGGGGTGTCCGCGGTGTAGGTGATGTATTCGAGGGTGGTGGTGGGGAAGGGGATGGTGGCGCCTGTGAACTTGGCCTTCAGTTCGTGGTGGCCGTCCCCGTTGAAGTGCCATTGCGCGCTGCCGCTGTGGGAGAGCGCGGCCAGGGTGCGTTGGTCGAGGAGGAGAGTGCGGGAGCTGGAGACGTCGTTCCTCGCGACCAGGTTGACGATGTTGATCGTGAGGGCGGTGATGTCCATCAGGAGTCCGAAGACGTCGGGCACCACGGCGCCGATGGCATCCCACGCGAGGCTGAAGAGACGATTGCCGTTCAACCGGTTGAGGGCTTCTCGGAAACTGTCGTCGTTGCCATCGCCGGTGTCCCACTCCCAGCATGTGACGTTGAGGATCAGCCCGTTTTCGGCACGCCCCTGGAAGGCCAGCCGGTCACGGGTGAAGGCCGGCGTCTGTCCCTCCCGTGCGGTCTCTCCGCCGAACTCCTGCGACAGGAACGGTCTGGCGTGCATGCCCAGGTCGCTCTGGCCTCCGGAAGTCCAGCGGATCTCGTCCCTGGTGCTCGGCCAGCCGTCACCAACCGTGCGGTGGACACGGAAATTCTCGTATTCCAGCGTGAACTGATGGGCCGCCCGCTCGTCCTCGCGTGGCGCCTTCTGGCTCCCGTGGGCGTCTTCGGAGGCGGCCGCCCATGCAGGCACGGTGACTGCGAAGCCCCACTCGCGCATGCCCTCGATGAACTCGGGGCTGTCGAAGTCCTCCCCCGCGGCCAGCGCCTCGGGTTCGACCGTCGAATGGTTCGACTGCGCCCGCCATTGCTCTGCCACCGCCGGCAGATCCCCGGCCAGGTCCGTAAAGCCGTACCCCTCGGAGAGCGAACGGCTCGTAATGACCTCGGGCACACCCACCAGAGTCCCGTGAGTGCTCAGCGACTCACCATAGACCCGCCCCCATTCCTTGACCTCTTCCTCCGTCAGCACGCCCCGCAGCGAGCCCAACAGCAGTTCCTCCAGCTCGGTCAACGACTCACCCCGCCGCAACCGGTCCGCGGCATGCAGCAACGCCCCGAACATCACGTTCACCCTCGGTGCGCGCGACAGGCTCCGCGCCATCCGCGAATCACCCCGCGTCCCCGACAGCAGACCCCGCAACCGCTCCAGCCGCTCCGGCTCCATCGAACCCGCCTGCTCCGACACCGGACACCCCTCTTATCAACCATCCCGTAGCCGGAAGGACCACGGCCCGGGCCGACGCTAAAGCACCACTAACGGGCCGAAAGGAGTGAAGGAACCAACCAGCCACAAAGGAGACCGAAAACGCCACCTTGTCCCCGACCCGACTCCATGACCAGCACCATGAAAAGCACCGCGGCACCCGGCGGGACACCTTGCGACGTTCGCGGCCGAGCCGGGCGGCTCCTCACGATGCTGGACGCGGAAGGCCTCTGGCCTGCTCGGCGGTCAGCTGCCCGGCCGACAGCGCGGAGCACAGGTACGTGCCGCCCAGGCAGACCGATGCTCCGGTCGTCGTGCGGCATGTAGCGGATCTGGACGATCTGGCCGACCCTGCCGCAGATTTCGGGCGCGACGCAGGAGAGAGCGCACCGGCGGATGCCGCCCTTTCCGATGGTGCGTTCCTCTCCCGGCTGAACGAAGAGGATGATTCCGTCGCGCAGCGCCAGCGCAGTGGGCTCCGCTTAGCTCCCGTTCGGGTACGGCGCTGTCCCCCGCACCGGTGCACCGGTGTAGGTGTAGCGGTGCAGGTGTAGCGGTGCAGGTGTAGCGGGAGCCGGTCAGGATGGTGCCGAGGGCGGTGTGCATCGCCGATCGCACCACCTCGTAGCGGACGACGGTCTCGTCGTCCTTGCGGTCGGCTTCGACCATGTCCAGTGCCGCGCGGTCGAGGCGGGTGTGGGGCAGCCAGTCCACGACGACCAGGCCGGGCGTCTCGCCTGGTGGGCGGCTGAGGGAGCATGGACATCAAACCTGACACACCTCGGTGAGCAGGGCGCCTGCGAGCTGATGCTGATGGCGAAGTCCTGGCATAGCCGCCGGAGCGAAGCGCGGTGGTCGCCCGTGCGGCGTGCGCCTACGGCTGTACCACCGGCTGCACGGGTGGTTCGGGCCGTCCTGATAGGTATTTATCGCCTTTTTGGTCGGGATGTCATGGTGAGGGTGCCAAGGTCATGGGTGGTACTCGCAGCCGGGTCCGCCGGCGTCAGGGTTGCCCGCGGCCTCCGGTTCGAGACGTCAAGTGCCGATGGGCAGCAGGCGGTTTACGGCCGCGCTGTCCTTCCGTAGCACATCCGGCACGAACAGCAGGAGTTCCCTCTCATGCGCATGCGCACAGTCTTCTGCACCCTGCTCGTCGCAGCGATCGGCGCGACAGGCACCACCGCGGTACAGGCCCAGGCGGCCGCCCCGTCCGTCAAAACCGTCACTGCCACCGGCACCGCCGATAACACCGCCGTGACCGCCACCTGCCCGGACGGCTACGTGGTGACCGGGGGCGGGTACTCCACGGAGTCCACCTATAAGGACATCAGGGAGAACCTCCCGTCCTCCAAGACCGCCTGGACCGTCACCGCTCGCGAAGACGACCGGGACGACGCCCCCGGGCCGTTCACCGTGTACGCGCAGTGCCTGGCGGATCCCGAAGGACAGCTCACCAGCATCGTGAAGGCAACCGGCAACGGCAAGATCAAAGCGGCGACGTGCCTCAGCGGGAAGGTGACCGGCGGCGGCTGGAGCTACGAGGCGGACGGGATGAGCCCGGAGTTCAGGCGCTCCGCGATGTCCCGTGCCGGTGACGCCTGGGAAATCACACCCCAGGCAGAGGCGATCGGGGATTTCGGCGTGTATGCCGTGTGCCTGACCTCGGCTGACGCCACCGTCACCCCGGCCGCCGAGACCGTGGTCACCCCCGGCGATGCGACCGTGTACAAGGCGAGCTGCCCCGAAGGGCAGCTCGCGGTAGGAGGCGGCTACCTGTCCATCAACATCCCGAAGAGCTTGAAGCCCGCCGCCGACAACACCGGATGGGAGTTCGTACACGGGGGCAAGGACGGAACGCCCCGGCAGGTGAGCGTCATCGCCGAGTGCCTCAGCATCTGAGGAACATCCGTGTGAATCCGGGCACCTGACAGGTACCCGGGTGTTCCTCAACCCCCGCTTCGCCGCCATCCGTACGGATGGCGGCGAAGCGGTGCGCCCTGCGGCGGGCGGCGCAGAGCCGCCAGTTACTCGGAAGAGGAACGCGGCAACCTGCTGAAGAGGCCGGACCAGATGTTCGTCGTCGCCTATCAGGACGAGGAGTCCGCCGAGACGGCCGCGGAGCTCTTCCAGCTGGCAGGCGCCAAGGTCGTGGTGAACCAAATCTCCGACCGGAGCGGGGGCAGCCCGCGAGGCCGGGGCGAGGCGCCGGAGGACCCACTCGACCCCGCGAAGTCCACATATCGCGCATGTGGGGCGTGTGTGATGCATGGCGAGGCGAGTCTGGCGTGTCCTGGGGCTAGGCAGCGCTCTCATCGGGGTGTGACGGGGCAACGGGCGCCTTGGCGGAGCGTGACCGCCGGGTGCGGCGGTGGGGCAGTTGCATGCGTGATGCATTACCTGAAATGCGGTGTGGCGTTGGTCAGAACACGCAAAGAGCTGCGGGTGCTCCGGCCCAGGCGCATGATCACCCGCGTCGCGCACACCACAGTGGAGGAGAGTCCCATGGCAGTTTCCTACCCGGGCGTCTACGTCGAGGAGACGTTCAGCCTCAGCCTGTCCGTCCAGGGGGGGCAGACCGCGGTGACGGCGTTCGTCGGTGATTTCGCCGGTGTGCCTGCGGGCGGGGTGCGGGTGAACAGCTGGCTGGACTTCACCCGGTGGGCCGACGAGGACGGCAAGAGGGATGTCTTCACGGGGCTGGGGCCGGTCCTCAGGAGCTACTTCCAGAACGGCGGCGGGTACTGCTATCTGGTCAGCACCGCCGAAGCCTCGCTCGCCGAGGCACTGGAAGCGGTGACCGGGCTCGGGGACGTGACGATCCTGGTCGCCCCCGGTCTGTGGGACCACGGCGCGCAGGCGGCCGGCGAGTGGGCCCGCGCGCTCGCAGGCTGGGCCGCGCAGAACAAGGCGATGGCCGTCCTGCACACCGACCGGGACCACTCCGCCGGCCAGGCCGGTACGGCGATCGACGCCTGGGGCCTTGACGAGGAGGTGCGCGGCTACGCGGCGGTGTACTTCCCCTGGCTGCGGCAGAGCGGCGACGACGAGCCGGTCGCACCCAGCAGCGCCGTCGCGGGAGCCTGGGCCGCGGTCGACCGTGAGCGCGGCGTGTGGAAGGCTCCCGCCAACATCACCCTGCGCGGCATCACCGGCCCGCTCCGCCCGGCCTCCGACACCGACCAGGGCACCCACCTCAACGTCAACTTCATCCGCGCCTTCGCCGGCAGCGGCACCCTGATCTGGGGCGCACGGACTCTCTCTGACACCGACCAGTGGCGCTACATCCCGATTCGCCGCCTCTTCAACGCGGTCGAACACGACATCCAGCGGATGCTGCGCACTGCGGTGTTCGAGCCCAACAGCCAGCCCACGTGGGAGCGGGTACGCGCAGCAATCGACAACTACCTGCACGGTCTGTGGCGGCAGGGCGGCCTCAGGGGCCAGACGCCGCAGGAGGCGTACTTCGTCCAGGTCGGCACCGGCATCACGATGACGCAAGACGATCTGGCTTCGGGCCGGCTCATCGTCAAGGCCGGCCTCGCCGCCACGCGGCCCGCGGAGTTCGTCATCCTGCAGTTCACCCAGGAGATCGGCCAGGCCTGAACCGTCCCGCTGAGCCCCCGGGGGCTGCCACAGACAGCACACAGTGGCGGCCCCCGGAGGGCCTACTCGGGGCCGTCCCCCTCACCCGGGCACATCGCGCCCGACCCCGTCTGGCGTCGACGAGACGGGACCACCTGCGGGCAGGCGCTCTCGGCGGGCACCAGAAAGACGGAAGTACCAGCCTCACCCCGCCGGCGTTGTACCGGCATGACCCCCCACACCAGCACCGCCTGATCACGCTGCCGCTCCGAGCCGGTTCGCGATGTACGAGGCGGCCCTGATCCGCCGCCAGCTCACCGACACCGAATGGCACGAGCTCCTCAAGACCCGGCCACAGCTCGCCGCCGCCCTCACCGCGCATGAACGGGGGCGGCCCGGCGGTGCCGTCCCCGGCCGAAGCGGACGCCGGGCCTGACCCGTGCACGCCGTCGTAGCCGGGTGCCACGGCTACAGGGTTCGGGCCTCTTCCACGGTGTCGGCGATCGTGAACAGCGGGCCGGCCAGGGTGATCTCCAGGACCTGGGCCAGGAGGCGGGGCAGCGGGCCGGCCAGGACCAGGCGGCCGCTGCGCCGCAGGTACAGCATGGCGTCGAGCATGGCGGAGTCGGCGAAGGTGATGCGGCTGACGTCAAGGACGATCCGCCGGACCGCCGGGTCGGCGAGGGCCCGTGCGCAGGCCTGCCGCAGGGGTTCCAGGGAGGACTGGTCGAACTCTCCGGAACACGCGATCACACAGACGTCGTCGCCCTCGTCCGGGAGTACCAGGACGCCTTGTTCCACGGACTTTCCTCGATCGGGCTCAGGGGTCTCGGCTGGGCAGGGGATAGGGGAGAGCCGATGTGGGGGATCTCCGCATCGGCTCGTGAAGATGCGTGAGGGGTGGAACCGGTCAGGCCGCGGTCCGGGGCCGTGCCGGCGCCGCGGCGGTGGCGGCCTGCTGCTGCTCGGCGTTGATGCGCTGCGCCTCCAGGAGCTGGTCCTCCAGGATGACGATCCGGCAGGCCGCCTCGATCGGGGTGCCCTGGTCGACGAGCTCGCGCGCGCGGGCCGCGATGCGCAGCTGGTAGCGGGAGTAACGCCGGTGCCCGCCCGCGGAACGCAGCGGGGTGATCAGGCGGGCTTCACCGGTCGCGCGGAGGAAGCTCTGGGTGGTGCCGAGCATGTCGGCGGCCCGGCCCATCGTGTAGGCGGGGAAATCGTCGTCGTCGAGACGACCAAGCGTGTCGTCTGCTGTCATTTCACCTCTTTCTGGAGCATGCGGAGGGGCCCTGGTGCCTATGGCACCAGGGCCCCGAAGGAACTGCTACACCATCTGCCGGCCCTGGTACTGCGCCGGCCTACTTGCTCCGCCTACCCGACCTGAGCTCTGCGTCGGGACTGCGGGGATCGCGGTTGCTCGACCGGAGACCACCTCACTACTCGATGTCCTGCGGTACCCGGACTCGCGTGGCGTCCGGGCGATCCTGATGGCGACCAATCCCTCCGTTCATCCCTCGGATGATCAACTGCTGTACTGCTGGTACTGCGAACTGCTTGTACCGCTCGTGGCCTGACCGAGCGCCACGCTTTCGGCAGCCAGCCCCGTCGCCCGTCCTGCGTCTGCTCTGGCTTAGAACCCCACTGCCGAACCTCCCGGTGCGGACGCCCACCTTCGACGCCCTGACCGAGGTACTGCCTACTGCGAACTGCTGGTACTGCGTGTGGTGGCCCCTGATGACTGCGGGCCACCCGGTCCGGTGACCAGTCCCGTCGCCGACCTGCAACTGCTCTGGCTTCGACACTCCACCACCGCACCGCACTGCTGAACTGCAACAACCTGTACTACTGCCCGGCAGTTCGTCTCTGCCGGACCCTTCTTGACTGGGCTACGAGAGAAACCATAACCACACCACCACCCAATGTCTACTCCGGCCATCACAGATTTCCGGACGGGCTACGGAGAGGTAATCGGCGGCGGCGGGGCATGCCGGCGCAGGACGGCCGACGGCCGGTCCGGGAGGGGAGGAGAGTAGGTGAGGACGGGTTCGGCCCACGGGGTGAAGCGGTTACGGTCGGCGGAAAAACGGCTACTCCGGGGGAACGATGACCGATCACGACCAGCCCGCACAGCACCCCTCGCCGGCAGCCGTATCTGCGGCCCCGCCCGCCGTGGTGGTGGTCAGCGTCGCCGGGGAACTCGACATGGACACCGACCGCACCGCCGCCCTCGACGCGGCACTGCAACGCGCGATCACCGACCCCCACAACCCTCCGGAAATCACCCTCGACGTCAGCGGGCTCGGGTTCTGCCACTCCGCCGGCCTCAACGCCCTGCTCCGCGCCCAGCTCACCGCCCTCTCCCACGGCCGCACCCTGCGCCTGCGCGGGCCGAACCCACAGCTCCTCAACCTCCTGCACCGCACCGGCGCCCTCACCCTCTTCGACCACGAGCCCCGGCCCCCGGCGGTTGCCTGACCCGCACCGGGCAGGCGGCTGCCCAGGGCACGGAGCTGCGTACGAGCAGAGCCGGCGGGCGAAAGGCCCGAGCCCCGGCCCCGGGCCGCATCCCCGGGAGACGTCCCCGGGAGGCCGGCCCCCGAGCTGCTATCCGCACTCCGTACCAGCCGGGGGCTGTCCGGCGACGGGGCGCCGACACGTTGAGCGGCGGACGCTGCTGCGGTAGGCGGGGCCGGCCCGCAGAGCAGACAGGCCGACGTCCTGGAGCGGTGGTCACGCCGGTAGCCGTGCCGAACGCCCCGGCGGCCGGGGCGGGCCCGTCGTACAGGCTGACCTCCCCCGGCCCACCCCACCAGCGCGCAGCCGGCGGACGGGCCGGAGCGTCGGGGACGGCGTGCGCAAGTCGCCGGGGTGCCCGCGGACACCGCGGGCAGAGGGAAGGTCCTTTGCGGCTGTCCGGGTTCAGCCCAGGGGCGATCCTGCTCGGGGTGGGGTGACGCCCGGCCGTGAGGCTCGTTGATCGTTTCTGCACGGCGGCGCGTCCTGCCGGGCCCGGCCGTGGCAGTCCCGTGGCCGGCAGACGGTCCCGAGCCGGAGGTGCACCACCCGTGGCGGCGAACGGAAATCCCACCATCCGACGGCGCCGTCTGGGCGCGGAGCTGCGCCGGCTTCGTCTGGCCAGTGGCCTGACGGGTGCGCAGGTGGCCGGGGAGCTGATGGTCTCCCAGCCCAAGATCAGTCTTCTGGAGAACGGGCTCCGTGCGATCGGTCCCCGCGACGTGCGCGAGCTGTGCGGCCTCTACGGAGTCACGGACCCGCAGGCCGTCGACTCGTTGATGCGGATGGCGAGGGAGTCGGGCCGGCAGGGGTGGTGGGTTGCCTGGGGCGAAGTCCCGTACAGCGTCTACATCGGCCTGGAGAGCGAGGCCGCCGCGATCTGCTCCTACGAGCCGCTGGTGATCCCCGGTCTGCTGCAGACGCCCGCCTACGCGGCCGCGGTCATCGCGGAAACGATCCCCCTGGCCACGGCCGAACAGGCCGCCGCGCGCCTTGAGGTACGGCTGCGCCGCCAGCACCGGATCCACCACCCGGCCCGGTCCTTCCGCCTCTGGGTGGTGCTGGACGAATCGGCACTGCACCGGACGGTCGCCAGCCCCGCCGTCATGCGTGAACAACTGGAGCACCTGAACCATCTCGGCACCCAGCCCCACGTCACCGTGCAGGTCCTCCCCCACAGCCTCGGCGCCCATCCCGGCGTCTCCGGGCAGTTCTCCGTCCTGCGCTTCACGGACGCCCCGGACGGCGGGACGGTGTACCTGGAACGGTTCACCAGCGACCTCTACCTGGAGAAACGATCCGACGTACAGCACTACACCGTCATGTACGAACACCTCCAGGCCCAGGCCCTCAACCCCGACGACACCCGCAGATTCATCACCCAGACCGCCCAGACCTACCCCGCACCCTCCCTGCGGTCAGACCGCGGGCCCGAACCGGGCTGCTCGGATCCAGGTCGGGGGCGTACGGGGCGGTCACGGGCGGGGGTATCCGTGGCCCACGGGCGGGTAGTCCCGGCCTGGGAGTCCGGCGACCTCGTACCGGACGATCCGCCTTGACGGCCTACCCCTGGCGGGGTTCCCTGCTGGGTATGGAACCCCTGTTCTTACTTGGGCTGTTCGTCGTGGGTGGGTGGCTTTGGTGGAAGTGGGAGATGCGGCCCAAGTCACGCTCTGAGGGGAGCGGTCTCCCACCTGCTCCGAAGCTGCCCCCCGTGCCCTGCATGCCGAGGAAAGGGGACGACGAAGGAAGACACCCAGGCCTGTTGGGGATGTGGGGGCAGGGGGGTGCTCGACCCGCGCGATGACTGGTGAACCAACATCCGAGTGATCACAGGTTCACGTCGATGTAATCGATGCCGGTGAACTTCGCCAGGAGGCGCTGCGCGCGGTTCCCGCCGTCCTCCGCCCCGGCACGCTCGGGAAGAACCTCGACCACGCCGAGCGGCGAGCGGAGAAGCTCGCGGCCGTCGATCCGGACTGGAACCCGCGAGAGAGCGGGTGGCCGGTCGGCTGGCAGCGGCACTACACCTCCCCAGCCCAGCTCCCCACGGGCGGCGCCCGGCTCGACTGCCTCATGCCCGGGGTCACCCGGCACGGCGAGCGTCGGACGCCGGCTCACCACCCAGCGCCGGGACCTCAGCAAGCTGAACGCCGAGCAGCAGCGCAGGCTCGGCGAGCTCGGCGTGAAGAAGGCAGCACGGGCCCGCAAGGCCCCCGTGAAGCCGGGCCGGGGCGGCGCGGCGTCATCCAGGTCCTGGCCGACGGGAGCGAGCACCGGACCGGGATCTGGGTCGGGAACATCAAGGCCCGCCGCGACCGGCTCGGCGCGGCGCAGCTGCGCGCTCTCGCCGAGCTCGGCGTCGACTGGGCCCGGTGACCGGGTCGGGCGCCGTTGCAGAATTCTGGAACGGCGCGGCGCCCGGGTCAGGTGCGCGGGTAGTCGTGGCCCGGTGGCGGGTACTGCTGGCCGGGGAGTCGTGCGACGCCGAAGAGGACGATCCGCTCGAGCTCCGGCAGCTCGCCCGCCCGCCCGTGGTTCGTGGAGCCGATCGAGCGGGCGGCGTATCCGCGGTCGAAACACCCGGTGTCGGCCCGGGAGTTGCCCACTCCGGAAGCACGTATCCGGGAGGCAACGGCCCTGCCCCGGCTCGAGGCCGCGTCAGCGGCAGGCCTGAGAGGGCACGGAGGGCGGCGGTGCAGGGACTCGGCCGTTCAGCGGTTCCGGTCGACGCGGTCGACGAAGTCGCCGACCGCGGTGGCGAAGGCGGCGGGCGCCTCCTGCGCGACGAAATGCCCGACGTCCGGGATCGCGACCGCGGTGACGTCGCCGGCGACCTGGCGCATCGTCCGCTCGGTGAAGGGGGCGTTGATGCCGTCGACGGCGAGCACGGGAACGGTCAGCGGCCGCGACTCGGCCAGTTCCCGCATCCGGTCGCCGCCGATCAGGGAGGAACGGTAAAGCCCCTCGGTGCCGCGCCAGCCGCCCGGCCGTGCGTAGGTGCGGGCGAACTCGTCGAGGTCGGCGTCGGTGACCGCGCCCGGCACCATCGTCATCACCGAGACGGCCCAGTCGAGCATCACTCGCTCGCGGCCGGTCAGGAACAGCTCCGGAATTCCCGGGGCGGCCAGGAATCCCACGTGCCAGGAGCCGCCGTTCCTCACGTCGGCCAGCATCTCCCAGCCGTACCCCGGAAGGGTGGTCTCGACGCCGGTGAAGCTGAGGACGTCGCCGGGTTGCGTGGCCGCGAACGCGAAGACCGGCCCGCCGCTGATGTCCTGGCAGGTCACGTGCACGGGTCCGACGCCGAGGTGGGCGACCAGCCGGTGCAGGTCCTCCGCCATGGTGGCCACGTCGTGGTCGCCGTCGGCGATGCCGGAGTCGCCGAAGCCGCGCAGGTCGACGGCGAACACCCGGTGGGTGGCGGCGAGCAGCGGGATGACGCCGCGGAAGGCCCACCAGGACTCCGGCCACCCGTGCACCAGCAGGATCGGGGAGCCGGTGTCGCCCGCCGAGACGTAGTGCAACGTGGTGCCGTTGACCTCGGCAGTGTGGTGCGTGACGCCCGCTACGGCGGGAGAGGCGGTCACGAAAGCGCTGGTCATGCGGTGACTCCCAAGATAGACAACCAGGTTGACTAGAGCATTGGTCAACCTGGTTGTCCATGTCAAGGGAGATCTAGACTGAGGTCATGTCCTCACGATCCGGCGCCGATCTCGCCCTGCTGCTCCTGGGCAGCTATCGCAATCTGGTGGACGAAGTGGTCCGGGAGCTGGCGACCAGGGGATACCCCGACGCCCGGCCGTCGCACGAGTACGCGATCCGGGCCATCCGAGCCGGCGCCGACAGCGCCTCGGACCTGGCCCGCAGACTCGCCATCACCAAGCAAGCCGCGGCGAAGACGATCGCCGCGCTCGGCGAACGCGGGTACGTCGCCACCGAGACCGACCCCGCCGACACCCGCCGCAAGAACATCCGGATCACCGATCACGGGATCGGGCTGATCACCGAGAGCACGGCGATCTTCGACGAGGTGCGGGCCCGCTGGGAAGTGCGCCTGGGCGCCGCCGAACTCGCCGAGCTGGAAACGCAGCTCGCCCAATTCGTCGGCGACTCGCCCATAAACCTCGACGCTCCGGGCTGGGCGGCAGGACAGGAACTGCGCTAGCGGTCAGCAGCCGGCCCCGGGCAGCGGTCCGGCCCCGGTCCGACAGCGTCCACCAGGCCCCCATGCCCGGTCCGCGCCCGCCCGCAAGCCCCGCCCGCAGCGTGCGGGGGCGGGAACCTTCGCCGTCACCGCGTACGCCCCGCACCCGTGGCCCGTGCGGCCTGCTGCCTGTGAGCAGGGACGGCGGCTACCGCCGGGGCCAGCTCGCCGGGTGCCGCGGCGGCCGGGGTGCTGGTGGAGCGGGAGCGGACCGCCGCCGGGGACACCCGGGCCCGGGAGGCGGGCGCGACCGGCGCCGAAGACGGTGTCGTCAGGGAGCGCAGAGTCGCGTCCACGAGCCGCCCGGCCGTGGTGGAGGCGGGACCGTCCTTCCAGCCGGCGTCGGCCTGGAGGCGGGCCAGGTGCGCGCCGAGGAGTACGGGGCCGCCCTGGTCGCGGATCCGGTCCATACGGGCCGCGAGCAGCGGCCACTGGCGCGAGCCGACCAGCAGACCCACCTCGGTCTCCGGCAGAACGTCCTTGACGAGGCCGGCGATCGGGGCGGGCGCGAGCCCCTTCACGCCGAGCTGCTCCAAGGCCTTCGCGCGGTCGCCGAGGTCCAGATCCCGCGGCATGTGAAGGCCCTCGGTCAGCGGGCCCGAGGAACGCTTCGCATCCGTACTGGCGGGCGGCGCCCACGGATCGACGACCTCCCGCACCGGCGGCGCCGCGGCAGGAGCGGGGGGCGGCAGTCGGCGCGGCGGCGGGGGCGGGCACACGGCCGTCAGCCGGCGCAGGCGCAGGCGCGGAGGCCGGGCCGGACGCGGAGGCCGGGCGGCGGCCGGAGCGGGCGTAGCGGGTGCCGCAGCGGCCGCGGTGAGGACGGCGGCAACAGCCTGGTCGGCGCCCGCTCCGGCGGCGTGCGCGTCGAGGAGGATCCGGGCGACGTCGACACCGCGGGCGTCGAGGCGGCCCATGTCGGCCGCGATGTCCGGCCAGGCCGGCGAGGCGAGGATCGCGTCGCGCACCAGGCCGCCCGGCATCGTCGTACGAAGGAGGTCGGCCCACCGATCGGTGCCCTCCGCCTTCGTCCGGGCTGCGCCCGCCACCACGGCCTGGTGGACTCCGGCGGTCATGCGGCCCAGGTGCGGCAGGAACGTACCGAGGTCGACGCCGGCCTGCTGGAGACCGACGAGCCGGCGCGCCAGCTGCGGCCAGTCCGCACCCTCCATCAGCTCGGCGAGGATGTCGTCGCCCAGGACGCCGCGCAGCTGGTCGGCCGACCAGCCCGGGGCCATCTTCTGAGCGTCCTCGCCGAGTTCCTCCTCCCGGCCGGTGAGCCGTTTCTGGGTGGCGCGGCGGACGGCGTCGGTGATGGTCATGACCAGCCGGTAGGCCATCGCGGCCGTCTGCGCGGCTTCCCCGAGAGCTTCGGCGAACGGCTCGGGCTGGGGCGGGTACGTCATCGGCAGGAAGCTCCCTCGGATAGGGGTCAGCGCGTACGGGACGGGCCCGGCCGGCCGGGGTCAGGGCGCGGCCGGACCGGTACACCGGTAACGGGCGTGGTGGTCGGCAGGCCACGGTGTGCGGTGCGCGCCACGCGGCCGGTGCGCGGCTTCACCGTCGGGGGCGGGGTGCCGGTCAGGCCGGCTGCTTCCCGGAGCAGGACGGTGGCGTCGGCGGCGGCTTTGGCCTGTGCCCGGAAGGCCTGCGCGCGGTGCCAATCGGCGGCGGCTTCCACCGCCTCCACGAGCGCGATCAGCAGCGTGAGGACGACCGCGGCGCCACCCCCGCGTGCGGCGCGCGGTGCGTGCTCCAGCGCCCGGGCCCCGGCGCGCCATCCGGCACGGGCGCGGCCCTCCAGGGAGCGGGCGCCGGGGTGCGGGCGGCCTGCTCGAAGGCGTCGGCCGCCGCCCGGACGCGGGCACGGACATGGGCCGGGGAGTGCGCGGCGGCCACCGCCAGGAGGTCGCCGAGCGCGGCAACATCCCCGGCGCCCGCCGCCTGCCCGGCGGCGCCCAGCAGGGCGGACGCTTCCCGGATCCGGTGCTCGGCCAGCGCCCAGTCGGCAGGGGTGACGAGCGGGGTGAACCGCTCCCGGACCCGGGGCAGCGACAGGTCGTAGGCGAGCGTCGAACCGGAGAACCAGACGGGCCGGCTGCCGCCGTCGGCCCGGTCCCCGGGCAGCGCGACCGCGTACCCGAGCAGCGCGCCGGCCTCGTCGCGTCGTTCGCGCACACGCAAGCCCGCGTCGCGGAGCCGGTCGAGGAAGTCGGTGTCGCCGTGGGCGAGGGCGGCGGCCTGCCGGACGGTGCGCTGCAGCACCTCCCGGGCCGTCTCGGCCAGGCCGCGGCGGGCGGCTTTCTCGGCCTCGCCGGTGACGGGGCGGCGGCGCGCGGTCCGGTCGAGCGGGGACATCGGGGTGAGGCCCCAGCGGGCTTCGAAGGTCCGGGCGGCGGTGTGCATGTTGAGGATGTCACCGCGCACGCGGGGGTGCCGGCCGTCCTGGCGGGCGAGGGTCGCGAGGATGTGGATGTGGTCGGGAGCGTGGCGTACGGCGATCCACCGGCAGGCCTGCTCGTCGCCGTGCTCGGCGATGCCCGCGGCGTGCACCATGGCGGCCGCGACCTCCGCCCATTCCGCGTCCGACAGCGTGCGATCGTCAGGCGCGTTGCGGACGGAGATGTGCCAGACGTGTTCCTCCGGGCGCGGGCCGCGCAGTGCTTCGACGGGGGCGTCCAGGAGGAGCGCCAGGTCGGCGAGCGTCATACGGGCCGGGGTGCGGGCGGGGCACGGCAGGTCCGGGTCCCAGGCCGCGACGAGGTGGGGGTCGGTGTGCTCGTCGCGCTCGCCCGGACCGAAGACGTAGGCGAGGAGATCGGCGGTCGTAGAACCGCTCTCCGCCTTCTTCGGCATCACGACCTGGGGCGCCTCTCCCGCATCACCTGGGCCGTCGCGGCATCCACCCGCGCCACCGCCTTGAGGGCCTCCACCACGGCCGCGGCCGACTCCTCCACCGTGGCGGCCGGCTCGCCGACAGCCGCCACGGTGGCGGTCAGGGCGCGCAGCGCGGTCACGGTCTCCCGCAGGTGGACCCGGGCCTGGATCAGCTCCCGCAACACGTCGGCGGCGTCCCGGGAGACCGGCACCAGCACGTGCTGCGCGACCGCCATCACCTGACGTCCCGCCCAGGCCGCCGACGCCATCCCCTCGCGTTCCGCAGCGGTGCGCACGACGGCCAGCTCGGCGTCGCTGAAGGACACGTAGAAGCGCTTCTTCCGTGGTTCACCGGCCTGGCGTTCACGACGCCGCCCACCCGCATTCCCGTCCGTGCCGACTGCCACCCAAGGCCCTCACAAATTCCGTGCCAGCCGATACCGGCTTTCCGGCGTCCCGGGGGCTTACTGCCCCCATTACGTACTAACTGGCTGCCAATTTCTAATGCCTGAAAAAGTGGTGCAGGACCGTGCGCCCGCGAGCCGGAAAAACCAGGCGCGCCGACACCGGGCATCCACACCCACCAACGACCCCGCACCCCACACCGACACCCCCACCACACCACCACCCCGCCGCCACCGCGCCACACCACCACCACGGCCGCAGCCACCACCGCACACCACCACCCCCAACCCCCACCCCCACCCGAACACAAAGAAGCGACGACCACCCCACGGTTGAACTGCTCTCCGCGCTGCTCACCCGCCCCGGCTGGACGCGATGCCAGTCCTCCCAGACCTCTGGTTTGGCGAAGCACCCGCCAGCGTGAGCCGATGCTCCATAAGGTGGCGAGATGGCGCGCTCCTGGACTCGACTGCACGAACATCTGGGCCGCCCGATGGGCCCCCTTACCCACGGGATGGTGGCGGACGCCGTGGCCTCGAAGCTCGGCGAAACGGACGACCTCGACTGGAAGAAGCAGCTGCCCACCTTCGTGCCCAAACCGGGCATCTGGAACGAGTTCGCCAAGGACGTCACCGCGATGGCGAATACCCGCGGCGGCCTGCTCGTGTACGGGGTCAGGGACGATATCGAGCCCGTCGGGATCAACCTCGCCGAGGTGAATGAGCAGCAGCTGACGCAGACCCTCCGCAATGGAGTCCAGCCCTACCTGTCCGGCGTCGACATCATCCGTCTGCCCGCACCGGGCGTGGGCGGTCCCGACTTCCTGATCGTCGACGTAGAACCGAGCGAACTCGCGCCGCACTTCCAGTACGGGTGGGAGCAGAAGGACAAGGACCGGGCGACCTTCAACGCGCCCTACCGTGTCGGGAGCGAGACCTTCTACATGTCCGAGCATCAAGTCGCGCGGGCCTATCAGGAACGCTTCTCGCGTCAGGCGCGGGCCGAGACAGCTCTCGCCGAACTGGTTCAGCAGGCTGCCTCGGTCGTCCTCGGTGAGTCCGTGCCGGGATGTGCGTGGCTGGTTGTTGCGGGACGTCCCGCGCGGCCGGTGCCGCGCCTGGTGCCTGCCCCGAGCCGCGCCGAGGCCAAGGCCGCGCTGCTGGAAGGCATCAAGACCGCCGCCCGGCTTCGGCTTCACAGCGATCCGTACGGGGTCCGCGGCGCCCTGTCCGATCGGCTCAGCAACGCCATGCACGTGGGGCTGCGGCGCTGGGTCGACAGCAACATCCTCGTGCCGGAACTGCGAGGCTCACAGGCTGGAGCCATGGTCGAGCTCCACCATGACGGAGGGGTCGTCGTGTGCGTCGACCTGAGCCACCCCATGTCCAGTCAGATAGGCGCGGCTTTGGTCGACACCTGGACGCTTCCCGCCGCGCTGGGCGAAGCCGTCGCGGTCATCGACGCCCACCGCCGACGCCGCCTGCTCGACTCCACCGTCGACATCACCGCAGCCATCGTGGCCGACAGCAACAACGGACCAGACTTCCGGTTCCTGCCGTACGGGTACGGCAGCGGTCAACCCCGGCCGATCGAGCGTGCACGGCAACCCCTGCGCGTCCTTCCGGCCACCACGGAGCTGCCACCGATAGCCGATGACGACGTTCTCCTAGCGACCGGGAAAGAACTCATCGAAGGCCTGCTGTACCAGTTCGGGATCAACACGCACTGAGGCCGGAGCACCGCGCAGGAAGGACCGCACACCACGATGGATCTGAAATGCCTCCACCCCGGCTGCGGGCAGCACTTCACCGCTGCAGCGGGCTACGAGATACGGTCCGCTGCCCATCACGCCCTGGTCGCCGGACACCCTTGCGCCGCGTTTCAGGGGGGCAGTCGGAGCAACCTCGCGTCATCGGCACAAAGCGCCGCTTCGGCCCGCGCCTACGGTTTCCCCGCCCAGATACCGAAGCGACCAGCGGGCGCCACCATCCCCGGGCCGTCCCCCATGGCCATCGGGTGCGGGCTCATCGCCGCCCTCGCCGTAATCCTCGCGCTCGCTGGATCCTGCTCCACCACCGACAGCGGCCCGCAGAATGACCGCCAGAAATGCGAAGAGGAAAGCTCCCAGAGCGACACAATCCGCTTCGGTGACTGCAAGGGGATGTTCCCCGGCCAGTCCGGCATCAGCGGATGGGACTGATCGAACGCACCCTCGTCAGTATCCGGCGAGCGTTCTTCTCCTTGATCAGACGACTGGCCTTTGGATACTCTCCGGCCAGTACGGTGTGTGACGCACGGGGAACATCCTGTGTGCGGTTCAACGGCGCATGGGGGGTGGGCTGTGCCTGACTCGATAGCCGTGCCGACGGGTGTCCAGCCGATCAGCTTCGACGTGCACGCTGTTCGCGGGGGAAGCCCCGGCGGGGCCCGCGACGATTTCGAAACAATGATCGTTCAGTTGGCCGGCGCGACGACCCCTGGCGTACGGTCCATAGCTGCGAACCCGGGCGACTGGGGTATCGACGCCTTCGCCGGAAACCTCGGCGGAGCGATCACGGTGTGGCAGTCCAAGTACTTCATGCCGGTCACCACCAAGAAGCACATGCAGCAGGTCAAAGAATCGCTCGAAAACGTGCTGAAGGCGGCCGTCCAGAACGGCCACACCATCGCCAGCTGGATCGTGTGCATCCCTTCCAGCATGGACGGCCCCATGACGGCGTGGTGGGACACGTGGACGAAGGCGAAGGAGAAGGAACACAACCTCGTCATCCAGCTCTGGGACGAGAGCGCCCTGCGCAAGAAGCTGCTCAGCCCTGAGGGCGACGACGTGCGTCGCGGCTTCTACGAGACCTACGCTCAGGCAGCCCCCGCCGCCGTGGAGCAGCTTCGGCTGGTTCTCGAAGTCGAGGACGACAAGGCGGCCGTTCTTGGGTCCGCCTTGTTCATTCGGCAGATGACCGAGGCCGGCCACGTGGAGCTGGACTCTGCCAAGAGGCAGTTCTTCAACGCCGATCTGGTGGCCCGGGAGATCGCGCACAAGGATGTTCCGGCGGAGGTGGCGGCGCTCAGTTCCGCCGATGCGACGCTCCACGGTCTCTGGGAGATGCAGTTCAACGAGTGCGCGGCCGAGGGCACGATCGCGACTCTGCACCCCCGTGTCTGGCGGGATGTGCGCAACGAGCACGACAAACTACCGAAGTCGCTCCGCCTGGAGCTGGTGCACAGCTGGGGGCTGGTGCACCGGCTGGTGGACAACCGCAAGGCGGGCTGGGTCAAGCACTGGCGGCAGGTCGCCGCCGAGCACTCCGACGGCTGACCGCTGCCGTCGCCTGTCCTGTCAGACCTACGAGGAGTTCGCTGTGGAAGCACACCGGCCGGTGGTGATGCCGGAGGACGAGGTCACCTTCCGGCTGGCGCAGCTGCTGTTGCTTCTCGACGCTGTCGCCGGGCAGGACGCGAAGGGGGCGAGTCTGGAGCGCATCGGCTACTACGACTTCCTGTCGGCGAATCCCTTTCTCGTCGTCGATTCCGACGGCCGCGACGGGAACGTGCTCAGGCTGGCCGGGTTCGATCCGCAGGTGCTCTCCTACGCTTCCTCCTCGCAGCGTTTCACCAGTCGACGCGAGCGCATCCAGCACGACCTCGGGCTGCTCGTGGCCTACGGATGCTGCGAGGTCCACAACCGCAACGGCGCCTTCGCCTACTCGATCAGCGACCGCGGCCGGGAGCTCGGGGCGCGTTTCACCGCCACCTACGCCGCGTCGTTCACCACCGCGGCATCCATCGTTGTACGTCGCCTTCGCAAGCTGACCGACAAGGCGCTGCGCGAGCAGACAGCCCGGTGGCTACGGCCGGACGGAGAGGGCGCGCCCGGTGCCGCGCTCCTCAGCGTGCTGGGCGCGGGCCCGCAGACACCTGACATGCCCTGGGAGGGGTGACCACGATGCAGCCTCTGCCTGGCATCCGGATCCGGCGCCTGCGCCTAGCAGGCGTCAGCCGGAACTACGAAGTCGACTTCACGCGGGACCAGCGGGTGCGGGACCTGTCCGTGGTCGCCGGGGCGTTCAGCTCGGGCAAGACCGCGGTGCTGGAGTTCATCGCCTACGGCCTCGGAGGGAAGCGCCATCCACGGCATCCAGAGGTGCTGCGGAAGGTCCGTTCCTGCCTTCTGGAAGTCGAGCTGTCCGGCGAACCACACGTCATCGAGCGGCCCGTCGGGGAGCCGTCGAAGGTCGCCTACGTGCGCCGGGGAACGCTGGACAGCCCGCCGCTGTCCAAGCCGGAGAGCAGGCCCATCGATCCGGCGGGATCGCCCGAGAGCCTCTCCGCTCTCCTGCTGGGGCACTGCAAGCTCGAAGGCGTCCAGCTGCGGGAGGCCCCCTCCAGCCGCGAGTCCCGGACCGACCCCCTGAGCTTTCGCGACCTCATGAACCTCGCGTTCCTGCCCAACGAACGCATCGCCTCCAAGAACTTCCTGTTCGAGAACGAGTACATGAAGAAGCACAAGCTGAAGCAGGTGGTCGACGTCGTCTTCGGCGTTCACGACGACCGCGCCGTCGAGCTTGGGCAACGCATCAAGGAACTGGGCGCCCGGCTCACCCAGGCACGCTCCGAACTCGCCGCAGCACGGGCGTTCGTCGACGAGCAGGACGTTCCCGCAGTCGGCTCGCTGGTCGCTGAGCAGTACGAAGGCGAGCTGCGGGAGCTGACCGATGAGCTAAGGGTCCTTGATGAGGCTGCGCACGCTGGTACCACCTTCGCCGGGCGTCTGCGCGGCGAGCACCAGCAAGCGGCCCAGCTCGCCCGGCGAGCCGCCGGCGTCGTGCGTGACTGCGAGACGCAACTCGCCCGCATGATGCCGCTGCGGGCGCAATACGCGGATGACCTGGTCAAGCTCAACATGCTGGCCGAAGCGCAGCTCCTGTTCGACCCCCTGAGCGTCATGACCTGCCCCGCGTGCCTGAACCGGCTGCCCGCTCCCCCGTCGGTGGAGAACGGCTCGTGCAGTCTGTGCAGCCACGAGCTGCCCCACGGCGACGGGCACCTGACGCTCGGCACCGCCGACGCCCAGCAGGCGTCGGACGACCGGCAGCTAGATGTCGCAGCCGAGATCAGGGCCACCAAAGCCCGATTGAAGGAGATCACTGCCTACATTGAGGGCTTGGACGCGTCGCTCGCCGCGCTGAAGCTCCGGGCGGAAGACGCAGCCATCGACGAAGAACGGGCAGCAGCCGCGGTGGACGAAGCCACGTCGCCCTCCGTCACCCCGTTCCTCGCCGCTCGCGACCACCTCCAGCGCCGGCGCGAGGAAGTCCTCCGTAATCTCCAGCACGCCGAGAACGCGACGAAGCTTCAGGCAGGCCTGGAGAAGCGAGCTGCCCTGGTGGAGCGGCAGGAGGCACAGATCGAGCGTTTGCGGGAGGAACTCGATCGGTTGGGGGATGCAGCACAGGACCGGGACCTGGTCGTCGGTCGTATCAGCGGCCGGTACAGCGAGCTGCTGCGGCAGTGGCGCTACCCGAAACTCAGCCAGCCGATGATCGACACGAACCTGGTTCCGTACGTGCGCGGCGACTCCTACCGCGAGGCATCATCCGGTGCCCGGACGCTCCTGGCCCTGGCCTGGCAGCTGGCCGTCTTCGAGGTGGCCGTCGAAACGTCGGCCGCCCACCCCGGCTTCCTCATGATCGACAGCCCGCAGAAGAACCTCGGCCACAGCGGCACCCGGGACGCGGTGATCGCGGACGCGATCGCCATCGACGACTTCTACCGGCATCTGACCGACTGGCTGGCCGAAGAGGGGGCCGGTGCCCAACTGATCATCGTCGACAACAGCCCGCCCACGCTCGTGGAAGACAACGTCGTCGTGCGGTACAGCCGCAACGAGGATCAGCCCCCCTACGGGCTGATCGACGACGAAACCACCGTAGGAGAAGACAGCCACCCACAACCGCCGCACACTGACCGGCCGTAGCGCCCCTTCGCGAGTTGGCGAGACCTGCCAGGCCTCCAACTTGAAGGTCAGGCAGCGGCGTGTCACAGCTATCTGGCAGGGTTCGGCTATGGATGCCTCAGACGTCAATCTGCCGGTCGACCGCGATACCCGGCACATGGATCAGCTTCGAAACCTGCCTGATCCGTCCGAGGCGGTTCGTCTGCCCCCGGAAGTCCTGGAATCGGTTCAAGCATCAGCACGGGCAGTTACGGATGCCGCCAGGGTGCAGATACACCTGCCTGCGATGGTGGCAGCCATGTCTCCCGTGCTTACGGCCCTCGCAAGCACCAGGTCCGCGCTTGACGAGAACATCGACTGGGCGGCCGCGTCACCGGCACTCACAGCCCTCGCAGACGTCACGTCCACGCTCAACAACAACATCGACTGGACGGCCGCCTCACCAGCACTCACAGCCCTCGCAGACGTCACGTCGACAATCCACGACCTGTCATGGCTGCAAGGCAGCCTGTCTTCGATCCTGGCTTTCACTGAACGGCGGGACTGGTTCACCCAGCAGGTGCAGACGCTCTACACCAGCGACTGGATGGATGAACTCATCCGTGAACCTCCGACCGAACCGCCGGCGAACGTGCCGACGGAGACGGCGGCGGAACTGGAGGCCTCGGCCGCCGCGTTCCAGGAACAGGTCCAGTACCTACCGCTGGCGGAGCAGCAGAGGTTGTTCCTGGCTTTCATGGGAGCCGTCGGGATCTCGTTGTGTCTCATGCTGGCCGTCGTGGTTCAGGACAACGACACCGCGAAGGACGTTCTGGCGTCCGTAGGAGACATCGCCGGTGTTGCCTCGACAGTCGTTGCTCTTTCGCTCGCCGCTTGGGCTAGCCGTACCCAGCAGGGCGACAACAACGACAGCTGACCCCGTGATCTGCCCGCACGTCGTGTCCCGGCAGCGCAGCGGGTGACCTTCAGCGGCACTCGATGGGGTGGAGCTTCCTCGTGTGCGAAACCGGCCGACCGGGATACGGGTTCCCCGGTCATGAGCGACGAAAGCAAGATCACGATCGAGATCCGGGGGACACGAGAAGGCCGCGCTCGAAGCGGCCCACCGCATCTCCACCCTGCTCCTCTCCAGCGGACCGTGCCGGCTCCGCCGGTGAAGGCGGCTACCTCGCCCCGGCGCCCCGAACCATGATTCGATTGCTTCGACGGCAGCCGTCCTGAGCGGCAGGCTGCTGCGGTGGATCAGGCCGCCCGGCACAAGCGGAGGTCACGGGGCGGACCGCTCGGCTAATGGGGCCAGAGCGCAGCCCTTTATGGCGAGTCGGCGTTCGGTGCGGTCCGCGAGGCGGATCCAGAGGTAGGAGTGGGCGGAGTCGACTCCGTTCCAGCCGCTGCCGACCTGGACGACTTCCCTCTCGTAGGCAGCGGAGGTGCGGTAGTCACCCGGCGAAAAGGCTTCGGGTCCGCGCACCACGTCGCCCACTTGGTTCGGTGCGGACACTCTGGCGGGGCCCCGTGCGGCGAGATCACCGCGGAGGGGCAACCCTGACCGTATGCCCATAAGCCCTGGCCGCCGCCTGGTACGAACGCCTCGGATACCACCCCGTAGGACACACCCGCCCGGGGACGACGCCCCCACTATCGAGCCCTCGTCGAACCGTTCAGCGTCTGGACTCTGATTCGGCGGAGAAGGTGGGGTTAGCGCCCGACTTTGGTGCTCCTGCCCCAGATCTACGACGCCGGGAAAAGGGACGGGCGCCCAGCCGGAGGTGTCCGGCTGGGCGCCCTTCTGCTCGGTGGTGGTGACCGGTTAGCCGATGGTGAGGAAGGTGTTCCAGTTGTCCTCGTCGGCGCCTGACGCGGAGCCGGGCATGGTGGCGCGGGCGCCGGGGAAGAGGTACTGGTTTCCGTTGGTGCTGACCGCCCAGATGTCGGGGATCTGGTCGCCGTTGGCATCGGGTGTGCCGAGAACCATGGGGAGCTCGGCTCTGCTCCACTTGGTGGTGGCGTAGGTGGTGTCCGCGCCGCCGGCGGAGTCGGCGGCGGTCTCAAGGGAGGTCAGGTCGGTGCCTCCGTTAGGGCCTGGCTTGCCCTTGCGGAGGACGAGGCCGCGGGCGCTGTTGGCGTCGTCGCGGTACAGGAGGTCGGGGACGTTGTCTCCGGAGATGTCGCGGACGCCGATGATGTCGCGGGGGGCCCAGTTGGTGGCCATCTTCTTGGCGGCGGTGAAGCTGGCTCCGGTGTATCCGGTGAGGGCCCAGAGTGCGCCGGCTGTGTCGATGGCGAACATGTCCGCGAATGTGTCGCCGTCGACGTCTTCGGCGGCGACGAGCTGCCTCAGGGTGGCGGGGTCGGGTGCGCCGCCGGGCAGGAGGATCTCCATGCGGGCTCCGGCGTCGAACTGGCCGGTGCCAGTGCCGGGGTAGACGTACAGCTTCCCGTCGGGCATGCGGGCGATGAGGTCGGTGAGGCCGTCGCCGGGGAACCAGTCGGTGGAGTGGGCGATGAGGGCGGACTTCCCCGTGGCCGCGTCCTTCCAGTAGCCGCTGGGGACGGGCTTGCCGTTCTCGACGGCGCCGGGGATGTAGGCGTCGGTGTCGCCGTAGCCGTCGCCTGCGTAGGAGCGGAGGTTTCCGTCCTTGTCGATGCCGAGGATGTC
The DNA here is from genome assembly GCF_055587105.1 of Streptomyces sp. NPDC048461. Lineage (NCBI taxonomy): Bacteria > Bacillati > Actinomycetota > Actinomycetes > Kitasatosporales > Streptomycetaceae > Streptomyces > Streptomyces sp. NPDC048461. The sequence continues at coordinate 101,941 of NZ_JBVJGW010000024.1, forward strand.
GGGATGGCCGTCACCGGTGACGTCGCCGGGCTTGTCCAGACCGGCCCTGGGCTTGACCAGGAACAGGTACTCGGCTTGGGGTGAGATGTTGCCGAACTTGCTGACGGTGCGGACGTACAGGACGTTGGGGCCTGCGGTGTCGACCTGCAGTTTGACCGAGGCAACGCCGTCGGCCGCGGGGACGGCCGTCTGGTTGAACTGGGGCTTGTTCAGGCTCCACTGGTACTCGCGGATCTCCTCCGGCCTGGCTCCGTTCCCCACAAACTCAACGGTCTGGTCCTTCGTACTGGCCGGGTTGACGCTCCATACGGCATGGTCGGCACCGGGCAGGGGGAAGTCGGTGGAGCGGACCGCTGGGGCGGGGGGCGCGGAGTGGTCGACGGTGAACGTGCACCATCCGCCGCCTCCGGAGTCGGCGGGCCCGCTGCCCGGGGAGCCCCACCCGTCCCAGTCGTTGGTGCGGGAGAGCCAGTAGTACTTCGTTCCTGTCTTGAAGTAGTCCCAGGGAATGTCTTTGGTGATGACCCCGTCGCTGTTGGGCCACAGCCATTCCTCATACGTTTTGACGCCGGTTGCGGCTTCCCAGATCTCGATCTGGACCTGCCTGAGGTTGCCGTCCTGGTCAGTTCCCTTGACCTGGAAAGTCAGGTCAGTCTTGCCTACGCTGGTGCCAGCGCCACTGGTGAGACACGGACCGCCGGGGAAGGTCTGCATGTTCGCCGCGACGGGTGTGTCGGGAGGCCTGTTGTAAACGATCTCCAGGTACGGGGCAGTCTCGCCGTTGGCCAGAAGCTTCTTCCAGTAGTACGAGTCAGACTCGCTGGGGGCCGCGAAGCCGAGGGAGAGCGCGCCCCAGCGGGCGTTCGCCGCTTCCGACACCAGTCCCCGGATGTCGGTCGCCAGCCAGTTGTCGGGGCACGAGCTGTTGTATCCGTAGCCGGCGTCTTCGGAGGCGACCTTTCTGCCCCACCAGCCCGTGGTGTTGTTCCACGTGTTCGACGAGCCGACGAACGGCGTCGAGTAGATGTCCATCTTCTTCCGGTCGCAGGACCACGAGTAGGTCTGCAACGCCCTTACTTTGGCAGAGATGATTCCAGCGCCGTGAAGCTCACCACCGAAGTAGAAGTTGAAGATTGAACGGGATGTGCCGCCCGAGGTGGATTCGTAACCGACGCGAGCTTCGTTGGTGCCGCTCGCATTGTAGTTCTGCCCGTTGTAGAAGCTCGAGTTTCCCTGCGTCTTGTACAGAAGACTCCAGGAGTGCTTGTGCCCCTTGAAAGACGGGTCGATAAAGACCGGATACACCGTTTCCGGAGCGTTGAGCCAGGAATTGTCCGGTGTAAGGGAAAGCGTGTTGTCGGCGAGAGCGGAGGCGGCCACCTTCATGCTCGCGCCCTCCGCTCCGGCCAGCCCGGCGAGGGCCAGGGTCGGGTGCGCGCCGGCGATTTCGGTGGGCTTCCAGGCGGGTGCGTCGTCGGTGGTGGCGACTTTGCCGCTGGAGTCCCACATCAGGGGGGACGGCGCGCCGGCGACTTCCTCGCCCCGGTCGTCGTGGGCGCTGACGGCGCCGGACACTGCGTCCAGCTGGAATGTCAGGTCGGGCGAGGCGAGGCGGTAGTCGAGCCTGCTCAGGAGGGGGTCGGCTGCGGCCTGCTTGTCCTTGATGGCCAGGAGGTGGGAGTAGCCGCCGTCTTGGGCCGTCATGACGAGGTCGAGCCCGGGGCGGACGTTTTCGTACAGAGCCCTCGGGCCGTCGATGACGGGCTGGGGAAGGGGGCCGGGCCAGCTCACGACCATGTCGTGGCCACCGGTGTTCAGCCGGACCAGCTCGGTCCACGCCGTTGAGGGCGTGTCACGCTGGAAGGCCGCTTGCGTCAGCGACACCCGGTTTGCGGCACGGGAGGCGCGCTGCCCGCCGTCGCCCTGTTGCTTGGAGCCGGCGCTGAAGACGACAGCGCCGTTGACCGCCTTGGGCGCGAACCCGCCGTCCACCCGCTGCAGATTAGTGTCGATCGGCTTCCACACGCCGCCGACCCGTGCGCGGGTCGCCGCGGAGGAGACCTGCTTCCTGAACAGGCCGTCGGGCTGAGCCCAGGTGGTGGTGTTCGCGCCGCGCTCGGCGGTGACCTCGACGTCCTTGCCGGCTTCGCGGGCCAGCTGGCGGGCTTCCGGTGCGGCTACGGGCGCGTCGGAGTCGGCAGGCCTGCCGTTCCCCTTCCCGCTCTCGGTCACATGGATTGCGGCCGGGACTGCGACGGCCAGGGCGAGGAGTGCGGCAAGGCCGCCCACGGTCCTGCGGCGCTTGAACCACTGTCGGGCGGGTGCGGCAACTTCCTTTTCCGCCGGTGCTGTTGGCGGACTGCCGTCCACGGGTTCACTGACAGCCATCGTTGTTCTTCTCCCCCCTCGGGCGCGCGGTTCCGCAGCCCTCGGCACTCACAGATGATTCAGCCATCGACTTGACGGCGAAAGGTCCGCTCCCCGCTCGCCTTTCACGCAAAGAGTGCGCGAGTCGAGCATGGACCATCGCACCGACATCATCGCCCCTGGTATTCACCACCCCGGCCATCATTAACGACCGATTTGCTTCATTTATCCCAGGTATGCGGGCAGTAAGGTGATAAAGCCCACATCGGTTATCGGGGCATGGATTTTCTTCTTTGCCGGCCGCAGAATCAGCAGGATATCTGTCAGTTTCCTGCCTGCCGCGTGCCATCGCCGCGGCGGCAGATCGTGGGGGGTCCACATGTCGCCGTTCTCGGCGAATTTCCGCCTGCCCGGAAACAGAAAGGCGCGCCCTAGACGCGCGCGCCTCGCCGGGCAAGTCGGCATCACGCTGTCCGTGGTGCTGGTCGCATCTCTACTACCCGTTCAGGCATGGGCCGCGCCACCGGGCGGCCGCACCGGCATACAGCTCCCAGACCTTCAGAAGGACCTCAAGGCCAAGCTCGACGAGGTCGCGGCCGCGAAACTCAAGGGCTGGGCAGGCACCGCGCCGCTCCCGCCCGGGGCGTATGAGCCCAAACACGAGACGCCCCAGGAGGGCGCGGGCACCGTCAACCTGCAGCCGACTGCAGGCGACGCCCTCGTCCCGGTCGGTTCCCTTCCCGTCAGCATCGGCAAAGCGAAGGGCTCCGACACCGCTCCCTCGGGCACCTGGTCGGTCTCCATGGAGGCACGTGCCGCCACCGAGGACGCCGACATCGACGGCGCCCTCATCAAGATCACGCCGCCTGCCGGCGGGGCCACTCCCGTTGACGTCGCGCTGGACTACGCGAAGTTCAAGGACCTCTACGGCACGGAGTGGGCTACCCGCCTGAAGCTGAAGCAGCTGCCCGTGTGCTTCCTTGAGAAGCCCCTCCGTGACATATGCACCGTCTCAACCGACATTCCGAACACCGCTGACCCGTCTGGCACGAAGATCCGGGCCACCGTTGATCCGGCCGCTACGCCGGACCCCGGTATGCGCACGATGAGCGGAGCCGGGGGTGGCTCCTTCCTCTTGGCGGCGAGCGACGGAGGTGCGGGGGCGGGTGGCAGTTACAAGGCCACGTCACTCTCCCCTTCGGGTACCTGGACGGCCGGCAGCAGCGGTGGAGGCTTCTCCTGGACCTATCCGCTGACGGTGCCGCCGGCTGCCGCGGGACCCACGCCCAGCATCGCGTTCTCCTACTCCTCCCAGGCTGTTGACGGCAAGACGTCGGCGACCAACGGCCAGGCCTCCTGGGTAGGCGACGGCTGGGACTACAACCCCGGCTTCATCGAGCGGCGCTACCGCTCCTGCGCCGCGGACCTGAAGGCGAACCCGAAGAAGCCCAACAACGACACCACCAAGGACAAGAAGAAGGAAGACCTCTGCTGGGCGGGTGACAACCTCGCCCTGTCCCTCGGCGGCAACACCACCGAACTCGTCCACGACACCGCGAGCGGCAAGTGGATACCCGCCTCTGACGACGGCTCCAGGGTGGAGCGGATGACAGGCGGGGCGAACGGCGCCAAGGACGGCGAGTACTGGATCGTCACCACGCGCGACGGGATGCGCTACCACTACGGTCGCCACAATGTCGGCACCCACGGCGACGGCACGTCCCCGCAGACCGTCACCAACTCGGTCTTCTCCGTCCCCGTCTTCGGCAACCATCCTGACGAACCCTGCTACAAGCCTGCGTACGCCGACTCCTCCTGCAAGCAGGCCTGGCGCTGGAACCTCGACTACGTCGAGGACGTGCATGGCAATGCCATGGTCATCGACTGGCACAGGGAGGAAAACCGCTACGCCCGGAATGAGCAGTACGGGGAGAAGGACAACGCCAAGGTCGGATACGTCCGCGGCGGGTATCCCCTTCGGATTCTCTACGGCCTCCGAGCCGACAACCTCGCCGGAGCACCTGCCGGGCGGGTTGATTTCAGGGTGGAAGAGCGCTGCTTCGAGGACCGCGACACCAAGTGCGGCGATGCGCAGTTCGGTTCCAAGAACGCCGTCGACAAGCGTGGCTGGTGGGACACCCCCACTACCCTGCACTGCAAGGCGGACGCGGCGAAATGCTACGTCTCATCACCGACTTTCTGGTCGCGCAAGCGCCTGGCCGCAGTCACCACCTACGGACAGCGCACCGAGGGCTCGACCGCCCTTTCCAAAGTCGACCAGTGGTCCCTGAAGCAGTCCCTGCCCGCGCACCGTACCGACACGCATCCGCCGCTGTGGCTGGAGTCGATCACCCGCACCGGGTACGGCGCCAAGGACGGCGCCACGGGCGTGTCGATGCCGGCGGTCTCCTTCCTGGCCAATGCGATCGACATGCCCAACCGCGTCGCGAAGTCGGCCGACGAGGACGCACCGGACTTCGATCGGCTGCGTGTGGAGACGATCCGCACCGAAACCGGCGGCGAGATCTACATCGACTACTCCGCCCCCTGCACGGTCGGAGCCACCCGGCCCAAGCCCGAAGAGAACACCACCCGCTGCTTCCCGTCCCGCTGGTCCGCGGACTCCGGGCTGGAGCCTGAAAAGGTTCCGGTGGAGTGGTTCAACAAGTACGTCGTCGAGAGCGTCGTCGAAAAGGACCGGGTCGCCCGCCAGCCCGACGTCACCACCACGTACACCTATGAGGGCGATGCCGCCTGGGCCAAGGACACCGACGAGTTCACCAAGTCGGATCTGCGCACCTACAACCAGTGGCGCGGCTACGCCAGCGTCCTGACCAAGCGCGGAGTCACCGCGAACGCGGGCAAGCCCGACTCCACCGAGCAGTCCCAGACCCGTACCCGCTACTTCCGCGGCATGTCCGGTGACGCAGGCCGCGCGAAGATCACTGTCAAGGACTCCACCGGAACAGAAGACCTCGGCGAGGACCTGCTTCAGCACCAAGGCCAGGCCGCCGAGACCATCACCTACTCCAAGACCGGAGGGAGCATCGTCTCGCGGGTTCTCACCGTGCCCTGGAGCGAGCGGACGGCTGTCCGTGCCCGGACCGACACCACGAACCTCGAGGCATTCCGACGGGGCACCTCGCGAACTGACGAGATCCAGAACGTCAGCGGCGGAAAGTCCCGCATGGTGCGCACCCGCACCACCTACGACAGCGACGACGCCACCGACAGCGTCAACTACGGTCTGCCTTTCACCACTCAGATCGAGACCCTGACACACGACGGCACCAAGTGGGTCGAGGTCGAGCAGGCCTGCGCCAAGCCCACCTATGTACACAACACCGAGAAGAACCTGATCGGCCTTCCCCAGCAGAACCGGAAGACCGCCGGTGACTGCTCGAAGACCGCGACCGGCACGGTCCTCGCCGACGAGCGCATCTCCTACGACGCGCCCGCCGCGTTCGGCACGGCCCCCACGAGGGGCCTCCCCTACCAGGTCGACACCCTCGACGCGGCAGGCACCGCCTGGCTGACCACAACGCGAACTGAGTACGACGGGCTCGGGCGGGCCGTCAAAAGCTACGACGGCGCGGGCAGCCCCTCGGCCTCTGCCTTCAGTCCGGCAGCGGGGCCGCCGTTCAGCGTCACCTCCACCAACGCCCTCGGGCACACGGTGACAACCAAGCTCGACCCCGCCCGGGGCAGCGTGCTGGAGACGACCGACGCCAACGGCGGCAAGGCCACGACGACCTACGACGAACTGGGCCGCCGTACCGAGGTCCGGACGGCTTCGCAGAAGGCCACCGACAAGGCGGCCTACACGTTCGAATACCAGATCTCCGAACTCAAAACGCCGGTCGTCATCTCCCGTGCGCTCAAGGACAACGGAACCTACAGCACCTCACTCACCATCTACGACGGCCTCCTGCGCCCCCGCCAGACCCAGGCTGAGGCCCTGGGCGGCGGCCGGATCGTCACCGACACGCTCTACAGCGCGAACGGCACCGTCCGGCAGACCAACAGCGGATACCTCGCCGAAGGCACCCCGGACACCGGGATCTTCGTACCCAAGTCCATGACCGAAGTGCACAATTCAACCCAGACCGCCTACGACGGACTCGGCCGCGCCCTGCGCACCACCACCCTCTTCGAGGGAGTGCCCATCCAGTCCGCCACCACCCAGTACGGCGGTGACTGGACACTGGCACGCACCGGGATGTCCGCCAACGGATCAGCCCCGCTGCCGGGGAGCCGCGCGGTCAAGACCACGACCGATGCCATGAACCGGACGGCACTGGTGGAGCACTACACGTCTACCACGGTCGACGCGGACAAGGTCGAGGACCCCACCACGACGAAGACCAGGTACTCCTACGACGTCCGAGGAAACCTGGCCAAGGTCACCGACGCCGCCGGCAACAACTGGACCTACGCCTACGACGCCCGCGGCCGTATGACGTCCTCCGACGACCCCGACATGGGCCGCTCGACGTTCACCTACGACAACCTCGACCAGCAGGTCTCTACCACCAACTCCCTGAACCGTTCCCAGGTCACGAAGTACGACGCCCTCGGCCGCAAAACCGCCCTCCACGCGGACACCGCCGACGGCGCCCTCATCTCAGCCTGGACCTACGACACCCTGCCCAACGGTAAGGGCCTGCCCGTCGCCTCCACGCGCTATACCGGCGGCGCCAACGGCACCGCATACACCAGCGAGGTCACCGGCTACGACACCGAAGGCCGGCCCACCGGCTCCAAGATCACGATCCCGGACGTCAGCGCCACCAAGGGCCTGGCCGGAACCTACGCCTACAGCACCACCTACACCCCGACAGGCAAGGTCCAGTCCTCCACGCTTCCATCCACGCCGGGCGGGCTCGCCGCCGAGAAGCTGATCACCCGGCACAACGCCGACGGGTTGCCCCAGACCATGTCGGGTCTGGACTGGTACACCGCCGACACCATCTACAGCCCGTTCGGCCAGGTCCTGCGCACCGCAACCGGCAGTGCCCCCAACCGCATGTGGTCCAGCACCATCTACAACCAGAACACGGGCCGCGTAACTGAAGCCTCCAGCCACCGCGAGACCCCCGACCCCCTCGTCTCAGCACTGTCGTACACCTACGACGCAGTCGGGAACCCGACCTCGATCACCGACACCCAGCCCGGCGGCCGCGTGGAGCGCCAGTGCTTCACCCACGACACCATGGGCCAGCTCACCCAGGCCTGGACCGGCAAGACCGCAGCCTGCGCCAGCCCCACCCTCGCGAACGTCGACGCCGGCCCTGACAACGACGGGTTCTGGCAGGAATACCAGTTCGACAAGATCGGCAACCGCACCAAGTTCATCAACCGCACCCTCACCAAGGGGCCTGACGGCAAGGTCGGCTACGCCACCGACGACGAAACCACGTACACCTACGGCGTGACCGTCGCCGGCAACGGGACTCAGCCCCCGGTCACAACCCAACCGCACGCACTGGCCAAGGCCGAGGAGACCACCCGTAAAGCAGGGTCGGTCGTCAACTCCCTGTCCACCTACACCTACGACGCGACCGGCAACACCAAGACCCGCCGTATCGACGGCGACACCCAGACGCTCGGCTGGGACCGCCGAAACAAGCTGGTCAACGCCACCAGCCCCGGAATCGGCGGCGTAGCCATCACCGGACTCGGCGGGAAGTGCCTCGACGTCGAAGACGGCAAGAACACCGACGGGACCCCCGCACAACTCCTGTCGTGCAACGAATCCAAAGCCCAGCAGTGGCGCATCACCGGCGACACCATCCAGGCCCTCGGCAAATGCCTCACCGCCCAAGACGCCCGGGCCCGGCTGGCAACCTGCACCGGCAGCGCAGAGCAGAAGTTCACCTACAACGCCGCGGACAAGACCCTCTACAGCACAGCCGCCAAAGCCTGCGTCACCGTCCCCAACAACAACCCCGCCGAAGGCAACGACCTCCACATCTTCACCTGCACCAGCGGCGCCGCCGCCCAGCAGTGGACCTTCAGCAACGCCACCAGCTACCTCTACGACGCCGGCGACAACCGGCTCATCCAGGAAACTGGCAGCGCACGCACCCTCTACCTCGGTGAAGCCGAGATCACCGTCAGCAAAGCCGGCCAGCCCCTCGACGCCGTCCGCTACTACACCGGCCCCGGCAGCACCACAGTTCGCCACACCGACGGCAAGAAGGACAACCACAAGCTCTCCGTCCTGGTCACCGACCGCCACAACACCGCAACCGCCAACGTCGAACAAGCTGAAGATCAGAAGATCACCCGCCGCAAGTCCGATCCTTACGGCAATCCGCGCGGCGCACAGCCCGCCGACTGGCCCGGCGACCGGACCTTCCTCGGCACCGGCACAGACGACAACACCACCGGTCTCACCCACATCGGTGCCCGCGAGTACGACCCGGTCACCGGCCGCTTCATCAGCGTCGACCCCATCATCGACATCACTGACCCGCTGCAGATGAATGGCTACACCTACGCAAGCGGCAACCCCATCACCGGGTCCGACCCCAGTGGCCTGCGCAGCGAAGAATGCGGCACCCTCTACAGCTGCAACGGCAACACCACCATCACAGCCTCCAACTCCAGCCAAATCGACTACATGCCCTGGTCCCACCAGTACATGTACTACGAATCCCGCGTCGGCCGGAAAGCCGGCCAGCAGGGCTGGAACCGCAGAACCATCAGCGAACAAATCTCCGCAAACTTCCAAAGAAGATCACCCCGAGACCCGTACAAGGGCTACAAACCACGCCAGCTCTCGCTCAAGAACATGTCTGGCGGAATAGGAAAAAGCTTCGTTGACTTTGCCGATTTTGTAGTCTTTCGCGCAGACAACATAACAAGGCCGGGGCCCTTCGCAACAGGATACGGGGCCCTGATGCAGCACTTCGGCGTAGACACGAACAGTGGCTCCTACCTCCTGGGTGAGGTAGTAGCACCCATGCCCGGCGGATTGGCGAAAGGCGGAGTCAAAGCTGGCGCTAAGGGACTCACGAAACTCTTGACGAAGGCAGTCAAGGGCTGTGACAGCTTTACTGCGGGAACCAAAGTCCTTCTGGCCGACGGCACCAGCAAGCCCATCGAAAAATTGACCACAGGCGAGGAAGTCACCGCAACCGACCCTGAAACCGGGGAAACCGCTTCTAAGACGGTTACAGCTACCATCTTCACCGAGGACGACAAGAAATACGTCGACCTCGAAATCGAAACCAAAAACGGCATCTCGACCATCACCACAACAGGCCACCACCCGTTCTGGTCCGAAACGGACCGGGCTTGGGTGAACGCCAGCGAGCTCAAGCCAGGTGTTATCCTCCACACAGATGAGGGAAAAGCAGCGGCAGTAGTTCGAACCCGTTCATACCAAGCCGTCAACGAGACTTACAACCTCACCGTCGCCGACATCCACACGTACTATGTGCTGGCGGGGGCCACGCCCGTTCTCGTTCACAATTCCGGGGGTTGCGGAATATCGACACGCCAAGAGAAGGCTGGCGATATCGATAAATACACCGACGGGCAGGATACTCGCGATCCAGCGTCGCAGTGGTATCACGAGATGCTGAGCAATGAGGAACTTCTGGACGGGATCAATAATCCTGGCGCAGGAGACGGAATTCTCGTCTCGCGTGACGGCACGATCCTTGGAGGTCATCACCGCTCGGACGAACTCCGAACGAGGATGAGGGACGGACGCATCGACCCAGATACACCCATCCGCATCGACGTCTATGACGGGGAGTAGTGCCTTATGTCTCTGATTCATTCGACCGACCCAGACTTCCGCATTTGTCAGATCAGCTTCGATACACTGCTCGCGATCCAATTGGAGGCGGAGGGGCGAGGTTGGGCAACTCGATGGTCCTCGGTGGACGGGCTCCGCAGCCAGGTCAGGGAAGGCACCGTAATCCTCAAGTCGCTGATGCGCGAAGAGCGGGGAGGGGTCGTGCGTGCATATCGATGTCTCGTGCTGTTCTCGGCCGCGGATGACCGAGGGGCTGGCGGGATTGCCACGATCGATCTTGAGCCGGCGACGCTCAAATCGCTGGACCGAATCGATCGAGACCCGGATGTTCGGAAGGCTCTTGTGCGGATGTTCTCTCTTGCGATGAACGGGATTTCGACGGTCTCGAAGAAGTAGACGTCTCTGTCCGGATAGGGAATCGTGGGGTCATTTTTCACCTCAGGGGAATTTTGATCGGTCGGACTCTGAGGAATTCAGATTTTGATCACAGCTCCTTTTCTGGAGCCTGTCTAAATTTCCGCAGTTGATGTGAATTGATTCTCGATTCTGGTCCACAACGCCTCTGGGGCCCGCCGATATTTGGCGGGCCCCAGAGGCGTTTGACGGCAACGGTGACGGCAACGTCAGCGGACAACGGCTGTGGTGGGTGGGTCGTCGTTGGCCGGGCCGAGCGCGTGGCCCAGGGTGTCAATGGCTTGGCGTTGGAGACGGAGTCGGACGTGGGCGTAGACGCCGGCGGTGACGCCAATGTGGGCGTGGCCGAGGAGTTCCTTGATCACGACGAGGTCGACGCCTTGTTCCAGGAGCGGGACTGCAAAAGAAACGGTGTAACTCCGATCATGGAGGATTGCACCTGTGACCAGCGAGAACATAGCCACGCCGTCTGAGGCGGAGGCCGCGTCGGCGGGCGTGGATGACCGGTTCCTGAACGAGCTCGTGGCCCGGGCCCAGGCTGAGGGCCTGCAGCTGACGGGCGAGGGCGGGCTGCTTCAGCAGCTGACGAAGCGGCTGCTGGAGTCCGCTCTTGAGGGCGAGATGAGCGACCATCTCGGCTATGACCGGCACGACCCCGCGGGCAAGAACGGCGGCAACTCAAGGAACGGCAAACGCTCCAAGACCGTTGTCACGGACGTCGGCCCGGTCGAGATCGAAGTGCCGCGGGACCGCGAGGGAGCCTTCGAGCCGCAGATCGTCAAGAAGCGTCAGCGCCGGCTGACCGGCGTCGACGAGATGGTTCTGTCCTTGTCGGCGAAGGGCCTGACCCACGGCGAGATCTCAGCCCATCTGGCAGAGGTCTACGGAGCCGAGGTCTCCAGGCAGACCATCTCCACGATCACCGACTCGGTGATGGAGGGCATGGCCGAATGGCAGGCCCGCCCGCTCGATCGCGTCTACCCGGTCGTGTTCATCGACTGCATCAACGTGAAGATCCGCGACGGCCAGGTCGCCAACCGCCCCATCTACATGGCCCTCGCGGTCACGGCCGAAGGCCACCGCGACATCCTCGGACTGTGGGCCGGCGGCGAAGGTGGCGAAGGCGCCAAGCACTGGCTTCGCGTCCTGACCGAACTGAAGAACCGCGGCGTCGCGGACGTCCTCATGCTCGTCTGCGACGGCTTGAAAGGCCTGCCCGACGCCGTCGGCGAGGTCTGGCCCCAGACCGTCGTCCAGACCTGCGTCGTCCACCTGCTGCGGGCCTCGTTCCGCTATGCCGGCCGCCAGGACTGGGACAAGATCGCGAAGGCACTGAAGCCGGTCTATACCGCTCCGACCGAAGACGCTGCCACCAGCCGGTTCCTCGAGTTCTGCGAGGAATGGGGCCAGAAGTATCCGGCGATCGTCCGGTTGTGGGAGAACGCCTGGGCTGAGTTCGTACCGTTCCTTCAGTTCGACGCAGAGATCCGCCGGATCGTCTGCACGACCAACGCGATCGAGTCCGTCAACGCCCGCATCCGCCGGGCCGTCCGGGCCCGCGGCCACTTCCCCTCCGAGAACGCGGCTCTCAAGTGCGTTTACCTCGCGGTGATGTCCCTGGACCCGACCGGCGCCGGCCGCAAACGCTGGACCACCCGCTGGAAGCGAGCCCTCCAGGCCTTCGACATCGCCTTCGACGGACGCCTCACCAACAACCGAATCTGACCTACGAGCCAACCACGGTTACACCGTTTACTTTACTCTGGACAGACCCGGACGAGGAGGACGGCCAACTCGGCGCGTTCTTCCACTGGGGCAAGGTCGGCAGCGGCAAGAGCACCTCGCACCAGGTCAACGCCAGCAGTGGCGGCACCGCCGCCTTCCGCATCGACGCAACGCAGCTCGACGGCGAGTACTGGTGGAAGCTGCACACCACGGACTGGGTCTCCGACAGCACGATGTCCGACGAGTGCCGGTTCACCATCGACCGGTCCAAGCCGGCGAACCTGCCCACCGTCAGCTCCGCCGAGTTCCCCGAGACCGGCAGTGGCAAGCCCAGCAAGCCCGCCCGTACCAGCGGCACCTTCGTCTTCGGCGCGAACAGCGTCAAGGACGTCGTCAAGTACGTGTGGTGGTCCGACCAGGACAGCACCTTCCGCGAGGTGAAGGCCACCAAGGCCGGCGGTCCGTCCGAGCCGGTGTCCTTCAAGCCCTACAGCGCGGGCCCGCAGTACCTCTACGTCCGCAGCCTGGACGCGGCCGGCAACCAGTCCGACCAGTACGCGTACCACTTCCAGCCCGAGCGGATCGCCGGAGCCGACCGTCCCGGCGACCTCAACGGTGACGCGACCGTCGACCTGTGGGCCGTGGACCCCGGCACCGGCGCCCTGCGGACCTACCCGTGGCAGCGGGACGGCGCGACCGGCGGCAGCCTCGGCGCCGGGGTCCAGGCCTCGGACAAGAGCTTCGCCGGCGCGGTCGTCGCACACCGCGGCAGCTGGAACGTCGAAGACGGCTTCGAAGACCTCGTCGCCCTGCGCCCGGGCGCGGAGAACGCGGAGAAGAAGGAGCTCTGGCTCCACAAGAACGACGGCTCCGGCCGCGTGCGCGGGGACTCGGGCAGCCAGGAGATGATGGTCTGGAACGACTCCTACCGCTACTGGAAGCACGCCGAGCAAGTCCTGGTCGTCGCCAGCGCCAACGACGACAACGCCGACGGCGTCCTTAACGACGCGGACGACCCCGATCTCCTGGTCCGCAACGGCGGCGAGCTCTGGCTGTTCTTCGGCTCCCGCGCCGACGCCTACCTGGACAACTTCCAGGCGCCCGTCTCGCTCGGCAACGCCGACTGGCAGAACATGACGGTCTCCGTCCCCGGTGACCTCAACGGCGACGGGCTCTCCGAGCTCTGGGCCCGCGACAAGACCACCGGCAAGGTGCACCAGTACGCCAGCCGCAGGGGCACGGACTAGTTCGGCGGCGTCGCCGCGGACCTCACCGTCTACGGGGAGCCCTCCGCGCGCGCGGCCTCCCTCGGCACCATCCCCGCCGGCAGCTACCCGCTGCCGCTGAGCAACGGCGACTTCGAGGGCGACGGATTCGCCGACCTCTACGCCCTGAGCACGGACGGCCTGCTCTACGAGTTCCCCGGCCGGACCATGCAGAACGGCTCCGCCTTCGGCGACCCGCGCCTCCTGGTCAAGATCGGCACCCCCTGGAACGAGTGCGAGGTCATCGAGGGCACGTACACCGGGGGCAAGCGCACCCTGTGCGGCCCGGTTCTCGGCAAGTTCAAGGCCCTCGGCGGTCTCGCGTTCGGCCACCCGACCAGCGACACCATCGTCACGCCGGACACCAAGGGACGTTACGTCCACCTGAAGAACAGCGCGGGGGGCGAGGACCGGTCGATCTACTGGAGCCCCGAATCGGGCGCCTGGTCGATCCAGGGCGGCATCCGCGACAAGTGGTCCGAGATGCAGCGCGAGTCGGGCGTCCTCGGCTACCCCACCTCCGACGAGACCTCCACCGCCGACCGGAACGGGTTCTACAACACGTTCTCCAAGGGCGGCAGCGCTTCGGCCGTCTACTGGAGCGCGGCGACCGGCGCCCACCCGATCCAGGGCGGGATCTACGCCTCGTTCCTCCGGCACGGAGGCGTGCAGGCGTTCGGCTACCCCGTGGCCGTAGAACTTCCCACCAACCCCAAGGCCGGTGCCTACCAGGACTTCAGGGCCCAGGGTTCGGCCACCTCGACGAGCACGTTCTTCTGGAGCTCCGCCACCGGCGCCTGGCCGGTGGGCTTCGGCATCCGCACCAAGTACGCGGCCGACGGCTGGGAGAACGGCACGCTCGGCTTCCCGACCTCGGCGGAGTACGACGCGGGCACCGTCCACCGTCGCAACGACTTCCAGGGCGGCTACGTCAAGTGGAACCGGTACAGCAAGACCACCACCTCCCACAAGCCGGACGACCGCACCGCGCACCTGCGCACCGACCTCGGCGGTGACGTCAACGGCGACGGCCGCAGCGACCTGATCACGGCGTACGACTACGGCAACTCCACGGTCGGCCTGCACGTGTTCGACGCCAAGGCGGACGGCGGCCTCGACGAGCCGCGCGACGTCTGGAACAGCGGCCAGGGGAACTGGGAGTACGGCCGGGCCAAGTGGACGACCGGTGACTTCAACGGCGACAAGCGCACCGACGTCGCGGCCCTGTACAACTACGGAGACCGGACGGCCGTCTTCACCTGGTTCGGGACGCCCGACGGCGCCCTCTCCACGCCGGGGCCGGCTCTCCAGATCCCCGCGGGCAAGTGGGACTGGAACAAGGCCGCGCTCCTCGCGGGCGACTTCAACGGCGACAAGCGCGCCGACATCGCCGTCGTCCACGACCACGGCAGCGGGGTCACCGCCGCCACCACCTACACCAGCAAGGCGAACGGGACCTTCAACAGCCCGGTCGAGAGCTGGCGTTCCGCGAGCGGCTGGTACAACGCATCCGCTCAGTACAACGTCGTCGACTCGAACGGCGACGGCCGCGCCGACATCGCCGCCGTGTACTTCAACGGCACCGTCGAGACGGCGATGTGGACCTTCAAGGCCAAGGCCGACGGCGGATTCGAAGCACCGTTCAAGTCCTGGTCCGCGACCGCGACCGCCTTCCAGGCGGCCCGCATCGAGTCCACCGGCGGTGACTACAACGGCGACGGCCGGGGCGACCTGGCGATCGTCTACGACTACAGCGGCATGACCGGCACGCACACCTTCACCGGCAAGGCCGACGGCGGCTTCAACGCCCCGTTCGCCAGCTGGAAGTCCCTCGACGGCAACTGGTGGGCCAGCAGCAGCGGCAACCCGACCTCCGGGGACACCGACGGCGACGGCCGTGCCGACATCCTGATGATGTACAACTACGCGGCCGGTGACACCAGGGCCTTCACCCTGACCAGCCGCCCCGACGGCGGCTTCGACGGGGTCCGCGCATCCTGGTACGCCGCACCCGGCATCTGGTAGCCGCACAGCACCCGCACACGAGTCCACGAGGCCCCGCCCCCCGGTCCGACACCGGGGGGCGGGGCCTCCTCGCGTGGGCTCCTGCGCCAGGGCAGCCGCCCATTCACGGTCCTGCATCAGCTCCGCGCAGCGGATGCCCTACCGGGGGGCCGCTCCCTCACCGATCAGGCACCGGGGGCCCGCCTCACGGGCGGCGTGCCGCTGGACCTCTTCCGAGGGCTCCGCTCTCAGCCCGGCCACGGCCGGGGCCGGTGGACGGCGCCCCGATACAAGGTAGCCACGCCCGTTGTGCCGGACCGGACAGGACCGGCAGGACGAAGTCCGCCTGCGCCACGAGGAAGCCGGCCAGCCCCCATCTTTCCGTCACTCCTCGCCGGAGAAGCGCTCCCACGCGGACTGCCGAGTGATCCCGAAGGTCTCACCGATCCGGGTCCAGGTCACTCCACGCCGCCGCAGTTCCTGAACCCAAAGCCGCAGGTCAGCCTCAGCTCGGTCAATATGCGCAGCAACTTCGGGGAGATGGCTCAGGAGCTCCTCGTCCGTCATCGTGGCCCAAGCGTGAGCGCGCGGCGTGGAGGGTTGCCCCATCGCCTCGGCGACGATCCGTTCCGCCAGCGCAACGCACTCGTCGCAGATGTAGACACCCGGTCCCGCGACCAGCTTGCCGACCTCGGAACTCGGCTTCCCGCAGAAGGAACACTGCGTGGGTTCGGTGGACTGAGCCGTGGCTGTCATGGCTACCTCTCCAGGCGTGTCAGGGTTACCCTGACACGCTATGCCGTCAAGAGAGTCCCGACAAGGTGATGCGCGGTGGCAGGACGAGCGGGACGAGCTGCGGGCAGAGCTGCGACTGTCCGCGGGCCCCGGCGACTGATCGGGGCGGCGGCCGCTCGGGCAGGGATGCGACCCGTCGAGGTCCTGGCGTAGCTCGCCGAGCGGGTCGTGGTGGGCGGGACGGCACGGTATCCGTGTCGGCGTTCTAGCCGTCGCGATGACCCGTGGCCGTCTGAAAACCCGCCGGAATTAGTGATCGGAAGGCCTGGAGAATGTCTGTGATTCAGCTCAGGGAACACCAGGTCGTGCAGAAGTCGGCGTTCCGGAAATGGGTTGGATTTGCTGCAAGATCTTCTGTGCCTTCGCAGGGGGTTCGGGGCACGATCGTGTCCGCGACCGGGTCGGGGAAGACGATCATGGCCGCCGCGTCCGCGCTGGAGTGCTTCCCGGGCGGCCGGTTCCTCGTCACGGTGCCGACGCTGGACCTCCTCGTGCAGACCGCGCAGGCGTGGCGTCGGGTCGGGCATCGGGCGCCGATGGTCGCGGTGTGCTCGCTGGAGAACGACGCGGTCCTGGAGCAGCTCGGCGTGCGTACGACCACCAACCCGATCCAGCTCGCCCTGTGGGCCGGGGCCGGGCCGGTCGTCGTGCTCGCCACGTACGCCTCGCTGGTGGACCGCGAGGACGTCGAGGGCCCGGTCGGCGCGGGTAAGGTGCGGGGGCCGTTGGAGGTCGCGCTCGCGGGCGGGGAGCGCCTGTACGGGCAGGTGATGGCTCCGTTCGACCTCGCGGTCGTGGACGAGGCGCACTCGACCGCGGGGGATCTGGCGCGGCCGTGGGCTGCGATCCACGACAACGCCCGGATCCCCGCGGACTTCCGGCTCTACATGACCGCCACCCCGCGCATCCTCGCCGCCCCACGGCCGCGGAAGAGCGCGGGCGGGTCCGAGCCGGTGATCGCGAGCATGGCGGACGATCCGGACGGCATCTACGGGGCCTGGCTCCCCGGGGCGGAGCTGGGGCTGTCGGAGGCGGTGGAGCGGGGGATCCTCGCCGGGTTCGAGATCGACGTCCTGGAGATCCGCGACCCCGACCCCATCCTCGGGATCTCCGAGGACGGGCTGCGGGGCCGGCGCCTGGCCCTGCTGCAAGCCGCGCTCCTGGAACACGCCGCCCGGCACAACCTCAAGACCGCCATGACCTTCCACCAGCGGGTCGAAGAAGCCGCCGCGTTCGCCGCCAAGCTGCCCGAGACCGCGGCCGAGCTGTACACCGCGGCTGGCGCGGACGAGGCGGCCGCGGCGGCCATGGAGCAGGCGGCGCTGCTCCCCCGCTCCTCGATCGGCGCCCAGCCGTACGAGCTGGAAGCCGGCCGGCATGTCCCGCCGGACCGGGTGTGGTCGGCGTGGCTGTGCGGGGACCATCTCGTCGCCGAGCGGCGGGAGACCCTGCGCCAGTTCGCCAATGGCATCAACGCCGAAGGCCGGCGGGTCCACCGGGCGTTCCTCGCGTCCGTACGCGTCCTCGGCGAAGGCGTCGACATCACCGGCGCACGGGGCGTCGAAGCGATCTGCTTCGCCGACACCCGCGGCTCCCAGGTCGAAATCGTGCAGAACATCGGCCGTGCGCTCCGCCCGAACCCGGACGGGACCACGAAGGTCGCCCGCATCATCGTCCCGGTCTTCCTGGAGCGGGGCGAGGACCCCGGCGACATGGTCGCCTCGGCGTCGTACGCACCCTTGGTCGCCGTGCTCCAGGGCCTCCGCTCGCACGACGCCCGCCTCGTCGAGCAACTCGCCTCCCGCGCGCTCACCCGCAAACGGCACGAACGCACCGTCCACATCCATCGCGACGAGGACGGCCGGATCACCGGTGCCAGCGCTGCTGCCGGGGCCGGAGAGGGCCAAGAGCAGGACGGTGTCGGCGCCGGCGCCGGCGCCGCGGCCGAGTCGGCGCTGCTGCAGTTCTCCAGCCCGCGCGACCCCGCGACGATCGCCGCGTTCCTGCGGACCCGGGTCTACCGGCCCGAGTCGTTGGTGTGGCTGGAGGGGTACCAGGCTCTGCTGCGGTGGCGGAAGGAGAACGAGGTCACCGGGCTGTACGCGGTCCCGTACGACGTCGAGACCGCGGTCGGGGTGACGAAGGCGTTCCCGCTCGGGCGGTGGGTCCACCAGCAGCGCAAGGCGGTGCGGGCCGGGGAGCTGGAGGAGCGGCGCAAGACCCTCCTCGACGCGGCCGACGCCGGAATGGTCTGGGAGCCGGGCGAGGAGGCGTGGGAGACCAAACTCGCCGGCCTCCGCTCCTACCGGCGGGCCAACCGGCACTTGGCGCCCCGGCAGGACGCCGTCTGGGGCGAGGACGGCGAGCAGCTCGCGATCGGACAGCTCATGGCCAACCTCCGACGCACCGGTGGTCTCGGGAAGAACGAGGAGCGGGCCCACGCCCGCGCGCAGCAGCTGGCCGCCATCGACGCCGACTGGGACTGTCCGTGGCCGCTCGACTGGCAACGCCACCACCAGGTGCTGGCCCAGCTCGCCGAAACCGAGACCGGCGGCCTGCTGCCCGCGATCCAGCCCGGCGTCACCTTCGACGGCGACGACCTCGGCCGATGGCTCACACGACAGGCCCGCGACTGGACACAGCTCTCCGCCGAACAGCAGGAACGACTTGCCGCGCTCGGCGTACAAGCCGCCCCGGCCCCGGCCCCCGCCCCGGCGCCCGAGCCCGCGGGCGCGGCGAAGGGGTCGGGCAAGGCGCAGCAGGCGTTCCAGCGGGGCCTGAAGGCGCTCGCGCAGTGGATCGCGCGGGAAGGCGCCGACCGGCCCGTGCCCCGCGGGCACGCCGAGCCGATCGCGGTCGACGGCGAGGCGGAGCCGGTCATCGTCAAGCTCGGCGTATGGATCTCCAACACCCGGACCCGACGCCACAAGCTCGACCGGGCGCAGCTGGACGCGCTCGCCGAGCTCGGGGTGGAGTGGGCCAGGTGACCGGGGTATTGCTCCTCGCACTGGCACCTGGATACTCGGCCAGCGCGAGGAGCTGCGGTTTAGCGCCGGAAGCCTCGCCGGGGATTCCTGATGCTGCGGTTGTCGAGCGGTGTGAACCAGGCGGCTTCCCGAAGGTCGCCCGCGCCCATGAACTGGTTCGCGATGTGGTCGGGGTCCTCGATGCCGGGGAGTTTGGAGTGGAAGAGCATCAGGACGTCGTGGTCTTGGAACAGTAGAGCGGAGCAGCTGTCCCAGCTGTAGTCGTCCTCGTGTTCCGGGAGGTTGTTGTGGTCGTCGTCTGTGGGGTGGTCTTCGAGGTAGGTCGGAGCGTCCTCGATGGCCAGGTGCAGGGCCATCTCCTCTGCTGTGCAGGTGGGGCTGGGCCAGTTTCCTTTGGCAAGGTCGGCGGCCAGGTCGTCGAAAGCGCGCGCCATACGGCGCCGCCAGCGGTGGTCGGCTGTCCAGGTGAGCGGGGGCAGTCGGTCGAAGACTTCCCACGTCGCGGGGTCAGCGTCTGACAGGAACTGGTCCCCCAGGCGCTGCGCGTCGTCGTAAGCCTGGTCTGAGAGGACAACCAGTGCGGTGTGGAGCAGGTCTGCGGTACGGGGCGTGAGCTGCCATCCGCACTCCTCGCAGTCCTCGTCCTTGCACGGACAGTCCCGGGTGGTGAAGAGCGCTGCGAAGTTAGGGGTCTGTTCTTCGGCTGCAGGCCGGGTCTGCTGGCCTCGCAGGCGCCAGCCGTGGGTGAAGCGGGTGAAGACCGGCACCGCGCTCCAGTCGGCCAGCTCGTCACCCTCTTCGGCGCTGAGGAGCTCTGCGGAACTCTGCTCTTCCAGAGTCTGGGTTCCGGCGACGTCTGGTTCCTCGGTAAGAGTCATCACGGCCCCGATCAGATCGCGTGGATCGTCATCACCGAGTTCAGATGCTGGCAACGGCTCCCAGCCACGATCGACAGCCGCGCGCAGGAGAGCGTCCTCGTCGGTGACGTGGAACTCGTGCAGGTGCGCGATCCGCACGACCTTTCCCGGCAGGTCCTTCAGCCGCGGGTGCTGCGCAGTTCCGGCCATCACGTCGGAGGTTGCTTCATCCTCGAACGGGTCCGGGGCGGGTACCACGAACAGGGTGCCGGGTTGTGCCTGCCAGGTACCGCTCGCGGCCTGAGCCACGGCTTGGCGAAGCGAGCTGGCCGGTGCGTCGGGCATCTCGGCCGTAAGGGCCATCAGTTCGTCGTCGACGTTGGTGGCGTCGCGTCGGGCCAGGACTCGGCGCAGAATACCTACTGCTTCGAAGGCGTGATCGGGGTCTTTGCAGGTCAGGATGGCGGTCAGGGAACTGGGCCCGTCGTCGTGAGCCAGCAGAGCCATCACGCGGCTCTTGCTGGACGTGTGCTCACACAGGAAATCGATCGCCCGGGCTACGGGTAGCGATGAAGGCATCGCGGGACTCCACGGGGAGAGGGCGCGCGCCAGACAAGGCAACACGCGCGCATGCGGCAGGAAGCCCGCTGGTGGACACGGTACGAGCGCGTCCCCGGACGGTAACGAGAAGATTTGAGGAGCCAGCTGGTGCCCCCGCTGCGAACGAGAGGCCCGGACTCGGGTGCCCCGACCATACCCAAATCCGTCGATGCCTATCCTGCGAATCCACAAACCACCGGCCCCGCCAGTCACCCGGCTGTGCAAGCCGCAGATATCGCGTACGCAAGGCGTATGCGCAGCGTCAGTCGTGCTGCTGCCCGATGGCGCCGAGCGGTGGCCGGGGACGGTCGTCGGCAGCCACTGCCCCGGGCCCGCTCTTCGACGGCGGCGACCTCGGCAGGTGGCAGACGGCAGACCCGCAACTGGGCGCGGCTCTCCGCCGAGCAGCAGGAACGACTTGCCGCGCTCGGCGTGACACCCGCCCAGACCCCGGCCCCCGCACTGGCCGCGCCCGCGGGTGGCGGGGTGAAGGGCCCGACCAAGGCGCAGCAGGCGTTCCAGCGGGGCCTGGCAGCCCTTACGCAGTGGGTCGCGCGGGAAGGCGGCGACCGACCGGCCCGTGCCCCGCGGGCACGCCGAGCCGATGGCGGTCGACGGCGAGGCGGAGCCGCTGATCGTGAAGCTCGGCGTGTGGGTCTCGAACACCCGGGCCCGGCGCGACAAGCTCGACCGGGCGCAGCTGGACGCGCTCGCCGAGCTCGGGGTGGAGTGGGCGCGGTAACGAGCGCAGGCCGCGCCGAGCCGTGGCGGGGGTAGGCCACCGGCCGTACGGCCCGCCCGACGGCGTGGAGCGTACAGATCGCGTACGAATGGCGTGCGGGAGGCGTGTAGCCGCCCCACCCGCCCCTGGGCATCCCGGCGAGCCGGACGGCCCTGGGTGCCGGGAGGGGCAGACGGCCGTCCCGGGTTTAGCCGGTGCGCATCACGTTCTCGGCCTGCGGGCCCTTCTGTCCCTCGGTGAGGTCGAGGCGCTGCTCGTCCGATGCATGGCGCGACGCGTAGTCAAGCCGCTCGAGAACGGCCCCGCTTGGAGCGGGGCCGGTGGGTGCTTCGGCGGGGCGGGGGTGGTCCGCCTCGCGGCTCGGGTTCACCCGTATCCGGACGTAGCCTGTCCCGATGGGACTCGACATCACCGTGCTCATGGTCGACTGGGAGCACCTGGCGCGGATACCGGCGGACGACAGGGTGAACGTACTGGGCGATGCCGCCTGCCCCGACTTCTGCTGCGAAGCGTGCGAGGACGCCGACTACGCCGTGACGGGCGGGTGGGTGTGGCAGCGGCAGGTGTCCTGGTGCGCCGAGTACCGGTTCCACGGAACCACCGGTTCCTACGGCTGGCACCCCCGATTGGGCAATGCCTGGCAGGACGTCCGGACCTCGGTGGCACCCGAACTACGAGACGCCCTGGACCACTTCCTGCGCGGCCTGTTCTGGGAAGACCCGGACGACCTCACGGGGACGGACTCCACGGCCGGCGCGGAGGAGGAACGGCCCGCCGCGCTCGGTTTCCCCGGCGACCCCGCTCCGTGGCGCCCCCAGGTGCTCCTGCTCAGCGCCCCCGACGAGGTGTCGGAGCTGGTCCGCTCCTGGCAGGTGGCCGCGCCCCGGCTGGAGGAACTGCGCGGGCCCTTCGAAGCCGAGGCCGCCGGCTGGGCGGGCCGGCCCGCCGGCTTCGACGCCGCCGCGGCGCTGTTGCGCGAATGGGGCGACGTGGCCACGGAGGCCGGCGCCCGGCGATGGGGCCTGGTCGGTCTCCCCTTCTAGGCCCAATGCCGTGACTCTGTTGGTGATCTTGTGTGGGGTGCTGACAGGTCGTCCGTTCGGCGGTTCGCTGGAGTGGAGCGGGGTGGTTTCGGGGAGAGGGGCGG